>DAOSUG010000481.1:0-2419 GCA_035378545.1 Micropruina sp.
CCAGCGACGGGCGAGTCCGGCACAGACGCCGCCGAGCACGGCGCCCGAGGACGCACGGCGCAGCGGGGTGAGTTACATGCCAGCCACTCTTGCCGTCGGTGCTGCGCCAGCCAACGGGGAAGACCCCTGAGCCGACCCCCAAAGCGGTGGTCGGCCGCCCCGGCACGTGTGAGGCTTAGGGACGTGTCGGCGTCCGGTTCACCGGTCCAGGCCGTTCCGCAGCGGGCGGACCGGCGGCTGGACAGTGCCTGGCTGGCCGGGGTGTGCAGCGGGCTCGCGGCCCATTTGAACTGGCCCGTGCTGGTGGTGCGGGTGGGGTTCGTGCTGCTCAGCGCCAGCATGGGCCTGGGTGTGCTGGTCTACCTCGTGTTGTGGTTGGCCCTGCCGCTGGCCGCCGAGGATCCTCGGGCGCCGGGCATCGACGCGGCGACCCGAGGGGGACTGCGCACCGCGCAGCAGCGCTATCGGGTGCCGGCCGACCTGGGCACGATGTCGGCCGTGGTGTTGTTGGGGGCCGGCCTGCTGTGGATCGCGCAATCGGCGGGTTTCGGGCTGCCGGCGTGGGCGTTGTGGCCCGCCATGGCCGGTGCCGCGGGGTTGATGCTGATCTGGTGGCAGGCCGACCACATTCCCAATCGCGGCATGAGCGAGGTGTCCGGCTGGCGTCGGTGGTTCGTTCCGCTGATCGCGCACTGGTCGCGGATCGTCCGCATTCTGCTCGGCCTGCTCGGGCTGGGTACGGCCGTGGCGCTGGTCATGGTCGCCCTGCCGGATCTACCGGAGACAACCCAGACGCTGATCGTGCTGGCGATGGCGGTGCTGGCCCTGCTGTTGGCGGCGGCGCCCTGGTTCGTGCGGGTGCGACGCTCGCTGACCAGCATTCGTGAGCAGAAGATGCTGGCCGACGCACGCGCCGACATGGCCGCCCACCTGCATGACTCGGTGTTGCAGACGTTGGCGCTGATCCAGCGGCAGGCCGGCGACCCGAAGGCGGTGGGGGCGCTGGCGCGCCGGCAGGAACGTGAACTGCGGGCCTGGCTGTACGGCGAGACCGCCGATGCCTCGACGGTGAAGGCGGCCCTGACCGCCGCCGCGGCCGAGGTCGAGGACGATCACGGCGTGGACGTCGACATCGTCGTGGTGGGCGATCGCGACCTGGAGGCCGACCTGCGTCCGCTCGTCCAGGCGAGCCGCGAGGCCATGGTGAATGCGGCCAAGCACGCCGGGGTGGCCAAGGTGGACGTCTATGCCGAGGTCGACGACGACGCCGTCGAGGTTTTCGTGCGTGACCGCGGCAAGGGCTTCGTACTGGAGCAGATCCCGGCCGACCGCATGGGCGTGCGCGGCTCGATCATGGAGCGATTGCGGCGGGCCGGAGGCAATGCAACGATTCGAAGTGCCCCCGGAGAGGGCACCGAGGTACGACTGGAGATGAAGCGATGACCGAGCAGACACCAGCTCCTGTGCAGGGCACTGAGCCCCAACCTGTCGACCCGGACGCGGTCGGCGGCGGCGAGCAGCGTCCGAGCCGGCCGGCGGCGCACCGCGTCGTGATCGTGGACGATCATGCGATGTTTCGCAGCGGCGTCAAGCACGACATCGGTGGCCGGGTGCAGATCGTCGGTGAGGGCGAGGACGTGGCCACCGCCGTCGCGGCCGTGCTGAAGGCGCAGCCGGACGTGGTGCTGCTCGACGTGCACCTGCCCGGCGGCGGCGGGGTCGAGGTGCTCAAGCAGGTGCATGCGGTCGAGCCCGAGATCAAGTTTCTGGCGCTCAGTGTGTCGGACGCGGCCGAGGACGTGATCGGCGTCATCCGCGGTGGAGCCCGGGGGTACGTGACCAAGTCTATCTCGGGGGACGAACTCGTGGACGCGATCGCTCGGGTCGCCGAGGGCGACGCTGTGTTCTCGCCCCGGCTCGCCGGCTTCGTGCTGGACGCCTTCTCGGGCTCGATCGACGTGGCAGCGGTGGACGAAGAGCTCGACCGGCTCTCGCAGCGCGAGCGCGAGGTGATGCGGCTGATCGCCCGTGGCTATGCGTACAAAGAGATCGCCCGGGAGCTGTTCATCTCGATCAAGACCGTCGAGACCCACGTCAGCAGCGTGTTGCGCAAGCTGCAGTTGTCGAACCGTCATCAGTTGACCAGGTGGGCCACGGATCGCCGGCTGGTGTAGTTGGTCGAGCTCGTCGAGACGCCTGCATCCGTCATCCCGGCGAACGCCGGGATCTTCGGGTTCCGTCATCCCGGCGACGGCCGGGATCTGCGGCCCTACCGGCTCGGCCGGCTGGTGAGAAGCCCTTGACGCTCAGACCTTGATGACCTCGAGCAGGCCCAGTTCGGCGAGCACGGCGAAGTCGTCGTCCTGGGTGACCACGGGGAGGCCGTTCGCGAGCGCGACGGAGGCGATCCACAGGTCGT
>DAOSUG010000482.1:0-2405 GCA_035378545.1 Micropruina sp.
CCGGCCTGCGACGGCTCCCGCACGTAGCGGACGTCCAGGGCACCCCATTCCATCTGCCAGAAGGCGGCACGCCGGGCCGACCGCTCCCCCAGCACCACGGCGGCTGGTCGGCAGTCCTCCGGTGGCGGCAGGTCGCCGGGCAGCGGGTCGGCATGGTCGAGGCCCTCTTCGTGCACGTGGAACGAGCAGACCATCGAGAAGATCGCACGGCCGTCCTGCCTGGCCACAATGCGGCGTTGACTGAAGGTACGCCCGTCACGGGTGATCTCGACCACGTACAGGATCGGCGTGGCGGGCGACCCGGGTCGCAGAAAGTAGGCGTTCAGCGAGTGCGCGAGCCGATCGTTGGGAACGGTGCGGTAGGCCGCGGCCAACCCCTGGGCCAACACCTGGCCCCCGAACGATCGCTGCAGCGAGGTCTCGGGCTGCGGGCCGCGGAACAGGTCGGTGTCCAGTTGCTCCAGGCGAAACAGGCCCAGAAGCTCGTCCGTGGTGCGGGGCACGGCTCAGCCTCGGCCGTCGTTCGGATCGTCCTGCTCGGCGAGGAACTGCTCGACCGCGGCCCCGATCTCATCGGCGGTCGGGACGGCGGCGCGTCCGGACTCTGCCAACTGGTCGTACTGCTCTTCGAGGGCCGACAGCACGGCGGGAAAGTCGGAATCGTCGTGTACTTCAGCCGCGATGGTGGCGAGTTGCTGGTCGGCCTCATCGTCGAGCGCGCCGACGGGAATGCTCAGGCCGGCAGCGTCGTTCATGCGCCGCAACACCGCTGCCGTCGCCTGCGGAAAGGTGGCCTGCGCCAGGTAGTGCGGCACGTGGGCGACGAATCCCAGGCCGGTCAGTCCGGTGTGGCCGCCGCGGTACTCGAGCACGGCCGAGAAGCTGCCGGGGATCTGGATGCGGTCGATCCACAACGGGTTGCCCCCGGCGCGTTCGGGATCGGTCGAATGCGAGGTGACCAGCGTCGGTCGCGTGTGCGGCACCGCCATCGGCACCCCACTGGCGGTGAGCAGCAGCGCCGAATCGAGGCGCTCGGCGATGCCCAGCACGGCCTGCGCCATGCGCCGCCACTGGGTGTCGGGCTCGGGGCCGGTGAGCAGCAGGAACGGGGTGCCGTCGGGGTCGGTGACCTTGTGCAGCAGCAGCGAGAAGTCCGTCATCGAGACCCACTTGTTGGTGTCGAAGACCATCTGCGGACGCCTGCTGCGGTAGTCGTGCAGTTGATCGTGATCGAACTCGGCGAGCACCTCGTGCTCGCAGGTGGCCAGTATGTGACCGGACAGGTTGCGGGTGACCGCGGCCGCGTCGACGTAACCCTCGAACAGGTGGATCAGCACCGGGCGAGCACCGTCCAGGCTGGCCCACACCTCGGGGTTGAACGTGTACAGCAACCGTGGATCGAGCACGTCGGCAACCCTACCGTGCGGCCTCGGCGGTCCCGAGGCTCTACGCCGTCGGCGTAGGGCGGCCAACGCCCGCCTAACTTTCCAGGGCCTGCGCAACTCCGCGGAGTTGCGCAGGCCCTGGAAAGTTAGGCGGGGGTTGGGGGTACGTGGGCTGCGACCCCGTCCACCAGCAGTCCGAGCGCGATCTCGTAGCGGACGTCCGGGTCGTCGAACAGCGGACCACTGGCGGCCGAGGTGAGCGGAAAGCGATCCGGTGGCACCAGCGACTGGCGCGCCGTCGGGTCGTACTCGCCGGACTCACCCGAGGCGCGGTGCTGCTGCTCGATCACGAAACCGACGGTCAGATCGAGCACCGACTGCAGGGCGCCCACGGCCAGTTCCAGCGAAAGACCCGCCGAGGTCAGCGTGCGCAGTGGTTCCTCCATGGCGGGTAGCAGGGACGGGTCGCGCAACCGTCGTCCGGCGAACAGTCGTCCGCCGTCGCGATGGGTGAGCAGGACCCGGCGCACGGTGCGTCCGGTCTCGCGCAGCGTGGCGTCCCAGCGTGGCGAGGGTTGGGCGTTCATCTCACGACGCATCGCGGTCGCCATCTCGTCGAGCAGCGTCGCCATGTCGGGCAGGTGGTGATACAGGGCGCTGGGGCGAACGCCGAGTTCGGCGGCCACTGCCCGCGCCGTCACACCGCTCAATCCGGACCGTTCGAGCACGCGAAACGCCGCACCGACGATCACGCCGGTACTCAAACTGCCTCGCGCAGCGCTCACGGCACCTCCGGTTGACTTCTGAACTTTGTTCACTAACCTAGCAGGTGAACAATGTTCAGGAGGCATCATGAAAGCAGCAATCGTCACCGACTTCGACACTGCACCGCAGTACGGCACCCTCGCCGACCCGGTCGCCGATCAGGGATACCGGGTGGTCACCGTGCTGGCAGCGGGCGTTCATCAACTCGTGCGCAGCAGGGCGTCCGGCCGGCACTACAGCAGCACCGATGTGCTG
>DAOSUG010000483.1:0-2404 GCA_035378545.1 Micropruina sp.
GGTATCGCCTCAGGCTCAGCCAAGCACCTCGTCCAGTGCAGTGCCCTTCAAGAAGGGAGATTGGCTGCTCGTGCTGGCGTCCCTTCCGAAGAAAACCAAGAGTCAAGACGACGCACGAGCCGTCGCCAGCCAGCTCAACAAGAAGAGCGCTACCAAAGTGCTGGATGGGGCAGCGGTCCCGAGTCTCAAGGATGAGTATTGGTACGTGGTTGCCAAGACCGCGTTCAAGAGTCGATCCGCAGCGACCAAGGCCTGCGACAAGTTCGGGCGCAAAGCCGGGGACGAGTGCAATCCCCGCCAAGTGATGTAGCCGATCAGTCCGCCGGTTCCACGTGCACGAACGTGACCGTGCCCGGCAGCACCTGCCCGACCTCGGCCTCGACCCGGTCGGCCAGATCGTGACTGCGCTGCACGGTCCATTCGCCGGGCACGGTGAGGGTGGCCTGCACGAACCGTTGACGGCCTGATTCACGGGTGCGCAGGTCGGTCACCCGCACCCGCGGATCGTCCGTCAGTGGACCGAGCGCCTTCTGGATCAAGGCCACTTCCTCGGGCGGCAGGGTCGCATCGAGCAGGCCTACCACCGAACGACGCACCAGTCCGTACCCGGTGAAGATGATGTTGACACCCACCGCGAGCGCGATCACCGGGTCGAGCCAGTAGATGTGGGTGAGCCCTACCACCGTGATGCCGACCAGCACGCCGACCGAGGTCCACACATCGGCCATCAGGTGCCGGCCGTCGGCTTCCAGTGTGATGGAGCGGTACCGCTTGCCGGCCCGGATCAGCACCAGCCCGGTGGCCAGGTTGAACGCGGACGCGATGGTGGCCAGCGCGACGCCGAGCCCCACGCTTTCGAGCGGCACGGGGTTCAGCAGGCGCTGAACCGCGCCCGCGATGATGGCTGCGGCGGCCACGATGATCAGGGTTCCCTCGACCGCTGCCGACAGGTATTCGGCCTTGCCGTGGCCGAAATCATGATTGTGGTCGGCCGGCCGCGCCGAGACGCGAAGGGCCCACAGGGCCACGCCTGCCGCCAGCAGGTTGACCGTCGATTCCAGCGCGTCGGACCACATGCCGACCGAGTTGGTGATCATCGCGGCGATCACCTTGAGCGTGACCGTTGCCACTGCGGTGGCCACCGAGAGCCACAGGAAGCGTTCCAGAAGCCGGTTTTCGTTCGGTGGGGCGGAGGTGGGAGTCATCGGCTCTTTCAGGGTTCGCGGAAGCCGGGCCAGTCTAGGGCGATGCGTTCGCCCAGCGCACCGACGTTCACAGTGGACTCCTCGACCACGCCGGCCTCGCGCGGCCACTCGCCGCCGTGGACGCCCAGCGCGATCAGTTCGGCCAGGTCGCCGGGCCACACCGGGTCGGTGATCAGCTGCAGGCGCTCGATCGGCAACCAGTCCCATGCCTTGATCGTGAGCTTCTCCTCGGCGGTGAAGCCGGACACGTCCAGTTCGAACGGCTCGGCGACCGTCAGCAGGTAGAACAACTCGGTCTGGGCCAATACCTGATCGCTGTAGCCGTGAATCACCAGGCGTCGCATCACCGGGCCGACGAGTTCGTCGGTCGCGACCGTGCGTCCGGTCTCTTCGGCCAACTCGCGCACCGCCGCCTGCAGCGGCTGTTCGCCCGCGTCGATACCTCCACCGGGGGTCACCCACCAGCGGGAGCCGGCCACGCCTGGGTCGGTGTCGCTCAGCAGGAGCACGCTGCTGCCGTCGGTGACGATCACCCGTACGGCTGACCGGGTGCGCACCGGACGTTCCTGCGGCGGCACCGCGACGAACGTGCGGGTGCGGAACGGCTCGGACATCAGCCCGGAATCTGGATCGTGGCCAGCGGCTCCAGCAGTTCGCTTCGCACGGTGAACGTGACCGGGCCCTTGGGCAGTTCGAACGCCACCTGGCCGGTGTTCTTCTCGCCGGCACGCAGGGTGCGCATGGTCAGTTGCCGCGGCAGGTCGGCCCCGATGCTCATCAGGTACGTTTCGTCGTCGGCATCGGTCACCGAGGTGAAGAACGGGCCGGTGCTGATGGCGCCGGACACTCCCTCAAACGTGAGGTCCACGATCAGGTAGGCCGAACCGGGTTGGGGGTCGAGAATGCCGTTGTCGGTCCAGGAGGCCGTGGTCACGGTGACCTTTCCGGAGCCGCCTTCGGTGGTGAATGAGGTGGACTGCCCGATGCCGCCCCCGGTCACCGGCGTACTGGTGGTCGGACGGGCTGCCGCACTGGTGCGCACCACCGTCGGCTGCGGGCTGCCCGTCGCACTGGGCGCGGCGGACGGTGCCGTGCTCACCGGGCTCGGGGACGGGCTGGGTGTCGGTTGGCCGGACAGCAGCGGCGAGAGCAGTGGCCAGCCCAGCAGGCCGACGATCAGCAGCACGATGACCGCACCG
>DAOSUG010000484.1:0-2399 GCA_035378545.1 Micropruina sp.
ATGCGTTGACCAACCGGGAGGGCTGGCCCGTGCTCGCGCAGGAGTGGCGGCCCGCCTCGGTCGCGCTGCCGGCGTACGTGTGGCACGGCTGGGACGATCTGGACTCCGGCGACGACCAGCAGGCGTGAACGTGTGCAGCGGACGGGGCGGCGCGGTAGCCAGGACCAATCGCCGGAGCGTGCATTTGATCGCGCTTCCCCCCGGCCCCGGATCGTGAACACCCCGGCCCCGTTGCGGGCCTGATTGCGAGCGGGTGGGTTTTGGCACCGCAGTCGGTGTCAAAACCCACCCGCTCCGCACAGCGCTGCTTTCCAGCCCGGTGCGTCACGCGACGATGTGCCCGGCGTGGGTGATCGCAGGGCGGACGACGAGGCGGCGCTCGGTGGATGTGGGCCAACCGTGTCACGATGCGGGTCATGACAGCGATTCTGTGGCTGCGTCGTGACCTGCGACGAGCCGACCATCCGGCCCTGGCGAAAGCACATGAGGGCGGTGCCGTGCTGCCGCTGTTCGTGCTCGACCCGGGCATCTTCGATTCGGCCGGACCGGTGCGGCAGGCCTGGCTGTCCCGTACTTTGCGCGCCCTGGACCAGGCCTACGACGGACGACTCTGCATTCGGCACGGCGACCCGGCGTCCGTGCTACCCCAGGTGGCCGCCGAGCTGGGGGCGGACAGCGTCCATGTGTCGACCGAGACCGAGCCGGACGGCGCCTCCCGTGACCGTCGGGTTCGCGAGGCGCTGGAGCGGGCCGGCGTGGCCTGGGTCGAGACCGGCAGCCCCTACGCCGTCACCCCCGGGCGCATCCGCAACCAGCAGGGAGCGCCCTACAAGGTGTTCACCCCGTTCTCGCGGGCCTGGCGTGAGCACGGCTGGCGCGCGCCGTCCGAGGAACCGCGCGGGCTGCGGCTGGCGAAGGCCGCCAGCGACGACGCCGCGTGGCAACAACTCGATCGGGCCGCTACCGCGCAGGGCCTGCCCGAGTTGCCCGACGCGGGCGAGGTCACGGCCATGCGCCGCTGGCACGAGTTCGTGGAGAACGGCCTGCCCGGCTACGCCGCCGGCCGCGACCGGCCCGATGTGGACGGTACGTCCAGGCTGTCGCCGTACCTCAAGTTCGGGGTCGTCCACCCGCGCACGCTGCTCGCCGACCTGGCCGGACGCTCCGCCAAGGGCGCAGACCGCTACGGCACCGAGTTGGCCTGGCGCGAGTTCTACGCCGACGTGCTGCACCACAACCCGGATTCGCTGTGGCACGACCTGCGCCCCGAGCTCAAAGGCATGCCCTACGACGACGACGCCGATCTGATCGAGGCCTGGCGGCGGGGCCGCACCGGCTTTCCGTTCGTGGACGCGGGCATGCGGCAGTTGCTGGCTATCGGCTGGATGCACAACCGCGTCCGCATGGTGACGGCCAGCTTTCTGTGCAAGGACCTGCACGTGTGGTGGCCGGTGGGTGCTCAGCATTTTCTCGACCACCTGATCGACGGCGACCTGGCCTCCAACAATCACGGCTGGCAGTGGGTGGCCGGCACCGGCACCGACGCGTCGCCGTACTTCCGTGTCTTCAACCCGGTCGGGCAGGGTCGGAAGTTCGATCCGGACGGCGCCTACGTGCGGCAATGGGTGCCCGAACTGCGCCATGTGGACGGGGCCGCCGTCCACGAACCCTGGACGCAGGCGGACGGGTATGCCCACGACTACCCGGCCCGGATCATCGATCACGCCGAGCAACGCCGCGTCGCTCTGGACCGGCTGGCCCTGGCCAAGGCCGACCGGTGACCGCGACGACCACGCCGGGTGACGCCACCCACCGTCGGCCGGACGGCGCCGCGCATAGCTTCGTGGGCGTCCAACCGGCCGGGCCGGTGCGTTAGGCTGCGACAGTCACCGTTTCGAGTCGAAGGAACCCCCAAATGTCCGTTGGAGAGATCGCCGGCCTGATCGCGGCCATCGCCGCCGTCGCACTGGTCGCCTTCTGTGCGGTTCCGCTGCTCAAGCTGGGCCGGGTGCTAGAGGAGCTGCGGCTCGTCGTGCGCGATGTCGGCCACAGCTCGGTGCCGATCCTGCACGAGCTCAAGGGCACGGTCACCGCCACCAATGACGAACTGGGCAAGCTCAGCCTGGTCACCGAAGACGTCTCCAAGGTCAGCCGGCACGCCGTCGTGGTCAGCGAGGACGCCGCGCAGCTCACGACCCTGTTCTCGGCCACCCTGGGTGGCCCGTTGGTGAAGACCGCCGCGTTCACCCACGGGGTGCGCCAGGCCATCAAGGGCACCCGAAAGGTCAAGAGCTGATGCGCCGCCGACTGTTCTGGTTCGTCGTCGGCGTCGGGCTCACCGCGTTCGTGGTGGTCAAGGGCCGCGAGTACTACGAGAAGTTCACGCCCAAGGGCATCAC
>DAOSUG010000485.1:0-2383 GCA_035378545.1 Micropruina sp.
GGCTACCGCACCGTGGTCGAGATTCAGTTCGACGGGTTCGTGTACCCGGCCTTCGACCAGATCATCAGCCAGGTCTCCAGGCTGCACTTCCGTTCGCACGGCCGGTTGACGGTGCCGATCGTGGTGCGCATTCCCTATGGCGGCGGCATCGGCGCGATCGAGCACCACTCCGAATCGCCCGAGGCGTACTTCGCGCACACGCCGGGGCTGAAGGTGGTGACCTGCTCCAATCCACTGGACGCCTACTGGATGATTCAGCAGGCGATCGCGTCCGACAACCCGGTGATCTTCTTCGAGCCGAAGCGCCGCTACCACGAGAAGGGCGAGGTCGACACCGAGGCCGAGCCGATGCCGCTGTACCAGGCCCGTGTGGTCAAGCCCGGCGACGACCTGACCCTGATCAGCTACGGCCCGATGGTGCGCACCTGCGTCGAGGCGGCGATCGCGGCGGGCGAGGAGGGCCGTGACATCGAAGTGATCGACCTGCGTTCGCTGGCGCCGCTCGACATGGCCACGGTGGTCGAATCCGTGCGCAAGACCGGACGCGCGATCGTCGTCCACGAGGCGGCCCTCACCCTCGGCATGGGTGCCGAGATCGCGGCCCGGTTGCAGCAGGATTGCTTCTACGTGCTGCAGGCTCCGGTGCTGCGCGTGACCGGCTACGACATTCCGTATCCGCCCAGTCGGGTCGAGAGCGCGTTCCTGCCCGACCTCGACCGGGTGCTGGACGCCGTCGACCGTTCCTTGACCTACTGACCACCGCCCACCCACCAAGAGCTGCTGACAAGGGGAGATTGCGATGAAGGAGTTCCGGCTACCCGATCCCGGTGAAGGACTGGTCGAGGCCGACATCGTCCGGTGGGTGGTGAGCGAAGGTGACGAGGTCAAGGTCAACGACGTGCTGGTCGAGATCGAAACCGCGAAGTCGATCGTCGAACTGCCTTCGCCCTGGGCCGGACGCATCGCGCGACTGATCGCGGACGAGGGCGCCACCGTCGAGGTGGGTGCGCCGATCGTGCTGATCGACGACGGCGTCGCTGCCCCGGAGACCCCGGCCGAGACCCCCGACCCGGTGGTCGAGCCGGCCGAGACTCCCGGCGGGTCCGAGGCGTTCCTGGTCGGCTACGGCGTCAAGTCGTCGTCGTTGGCGCGCCGACCCCGCAAGTCCGGCGCAGCCATCGGCAAGCCGATCGGCCCCGTCACCGAACACGTGCAGGACGCGTACGCGGCGGACCAGCCGGTGTCGCGTCCGATCGACCAGGCGACCACCACCGGAGCGTTGAAAGCCGAAGCCAGCGGCGACCCGCTGCCTCGGCCGGGCCAGGCGCCGATGTCGGCCTCGGCCTCGAAACGGGCCCTGGCCAAGCCGCCGGTCCGGCGACTGGCCCGCGACCTCGGTCTCGACCTGGACGCGGTCGACGGCACCGGACCCGACGGCACCATCACCGCCGACGACGTGATCGCGGCCGCGGTGGCGGCGCGCGGTGGTGAGACGCGGCTGAGCCCGCGGCCGTCCGAGCGGGTGCCGCTCAAGGGTGTGCGCCGCGAGATGGCCCGCACCATGGCCGAGTCGTTCAAGGTGCCGACCGCAACGGTGATCATGCAGGCCGACGTGACGGCGTCGATGGAGTTGGTGGAGCGGCTCAAGAACCGTCGCGAGTTCGCCGGGCTGCGGGTCTCACCGCTGCTGATCTTCGCCAAGGCGGCCTGCCTGGCGATCGCCCGCAACCCCGATCTGAACTCGACCCTCGACATGGGCGCAAGTGAGATCGTCCGCAACGAGAACGTGAACCTCGGCATCGCGGCGGCCACCCCGCGGGGGCTGATGGTGCCCAACATCAAGGCCGCCAACCGGATGAACCTGCTGCAGTTGGCCGAGGCGCTGCACAACATGGTGCAGGTGGCCAAGACCGGCAAGGTGCCGACCGAAGACCTGACCAAAGGCACCTTCACGATCACCAACGTCGGGGTGTTCGGGGTGGACGGCGGTACGCCGATCCTCAATCTGGGCGAGTCGGCGATCATGTGCCTGGGCACGATCGCGCGGCGTCCGTGGGTGATCGGCAAGGGCGCGGACGAGCAGATCGTGATCCGGTCGGTGTGCACCCTGTCGCTGACCTTCGACCACCGGCTGGTGGACGGCGAGCTGGCCTCGAAGTTCCTCAGCGACGTCGCGGCAATATTGGGCGACCCCGGCCTGGCGATGATGTTCTGAGACCCTCCCGTCATCCCGGCGAACGCCGGATAGAAGTTGCCCCTCATTCTGGCCGACCCCGGCCTGGCGATGAGGTTCCGAGGCCCTCCCGTCATAGTGGCCCGGAGACCGCCCCCCGTTCTGTCACGGCTCTGGGACCCACTGCTCTGCCGCGCGTGAGAAGCTGAG
>DAOSUG010000486.1:0-2376 GCA_035378545.1 Micropruina sp.
CCCGCCGGCCACCTACAAGACGCAACCGGCGATCACGGCCGCGGCCAGCCTGCTCACCGCGCTGGGGGCGCCCTCGACCGGTGTGAGCATGGCGTGCAGCGCGGTGCGTGTGGACGAGGGCGGGCCGGCACCACGGGGATGCATCACCTGCGCGTGCAACCGGAACGGCGCGGTGTGAAGGTAGGCCGCCAGCGCCAGCAACAGACTCGCCACCAGCACCTGTTGGTCGGCGGTCATCGAAGCTCCCCGGCCCGATCGGCGAGCTTTTCGCTCCACACCACCCCCGCCACCGCCGCAGCGGTGCCGACAGCCAGACACATCAGGCCCGGTGTGGACGTCGTCAGGTACGCCACCGGGTCGCCACCCACCGCGTAGCCGAGACCGATGCCGACCAGCGGCAGGACGGCCAGGAGCCGGCCGGTCATTCGAGCTGCGGCGAGTTCGGTGTCCACGCTGCGGCGCAGGTCACGCTCGGCGATCAGATGGGCAGCAAGGTCGTCCAAGAACGCGGTCATGGACGCGCCCGTGCGTTCGGCGATGCGCCAGGCGCCGGCAACTCCGCGTAGGCCGTGACAGCCCGGACGTGCCCCCGCACGCTGCAAGGCCTCGGCCAGGTCGCCACCCACCCGCACGTGGGCGGCAGGCTCGGCGAACAGCGGAACCGATTCAGCGACCACCTGCAGCGCCCGCCCCGGAGGGTGTCCGGCCCGCAGCAGCGCGGCCAATTCAATGCACCCACGAGCCACCTGATCGCGCGATCGCGCTTGCCGCCGGGCTCGCCGCGCGTGTGCCAACGTCCACGTCACGATCGCGCTCGATGCCGAGGCACTCAGGCCAAGCGCCAGACCACGCTCGGCGCCCAGCAGGGCACCGGCCAGCGTCGAGAGGACGACGGCTGCGACGAGCAGCGGCACCAACCGCATGCGCAACGGTGCGCGCCGCGCGGGGGCCCGGGCACGGAGCCGGGCCGAGGGCGCACGTGGCTGCCAAGTCAGGACGGCGACCGCCAGCAGTGCACCGGCGAGGATAGTCATCGCAGCACCTCGGCCAACCGGTCGGCACCCGGGTGCCGCACCGGATCGCCGGCCGCCGGAAAGGTCCATGCCGGTACCGGACGGCACAGGGCGTCGGTTTCGCTCCACTGCAACAGGCGGAGTTCGTGCACCCAGCGTCGCCCGTCGGGCAGCCGGATGATGTGCACCAACAGATCGATCGCCGCGGCTGCCTGCGCGTGCAGGGCGTGCCGGGGCATGCCACCCAGCGCGGCCAGTGCCTCGAGCCGGGCCGGGACGTCGGCTGCGGAGTTGGCGTGCACTGTGCCGCACCCGCCTTCGTGGCCGGTGTTGAGGGCCGTGAGTAGATCGGCCAGTTCAGCACCTCGCACCTCACCCACCACCAGCCGGTCGGGGCGCATGCGCAGTGCCTGGCGCACCAGTGCGGACAGCCCTACAGCGCCCGCACCCTCGGCATTGGCCGGGCGGGCCTCGAGCCGTACCACGTGGGGGTGCGCGGGCGCGAGTTCTCGCGAGTCTTCGACCACCACGATGCGATGGCTGGGCTCGACCAGACCGAGCATGGTGGCCAGCAGCGTGGTCTTGCCCGAGCCGGTGCCACCCGAGATGAGAAAGGCCGCCCGCACCTGCACCAGCCGATCGAGCAGATCGGCGGCCCGCGCATGCAAGGTGCGGTTGGCCACCCAGTCGTCCAGGGTCAGGCTGGTGCGCGCCGGTACTCGTAGCGAAAGGCATGTGCCGACATCGGTGAGCACGCCGAGCACGGCATGCACCCGGGTGCCGTTGGGCATGCGGGCGTCCACGAAGGGGCAGCCCTCATCGAGTCGCCTGCCGACGACCGCCGCGAGCTGCACGGCCAATCGCCGCACGTCGCTCTCGTCTTCGAACGGGCTGTCGACCTGCTCGAGGCCCGCGCCCCGATCGACGAACACCTGCTGCGGCCCGTTGACCAGCACATCGGTGACGCCGCGAAGTGCCAGCAGCGGTTCGAGTGGACCGGCACCCGCGCTCTCACGGCGAAGCGCCTCGACGGTGTCGCGCACGGTACCTTCGGAGACGAGCAACCCGAGGCCTCGCAGGGCGCCGGCCACCGAGCTCGGACTGAGCACGGAACCCGTACTGCCAAGCACCGCGCGAACCTCATCGAGCTGTACCTGGGTCATGTCGCCGCCAGCAACGCATCGCACACCCGGCCCAGGCCCCCGCGACGCCGGTGCAACGGCGGACGCTCGCCGCGCTCGGCAGCCGCAGCGACGGCGGGCTCGTGCCGGATGTGCGCCACCACTGGAGAGCCCAGCACGTCTTCAGCCACGTCGCTGGGCACTCGGGCGCCGGGCTGCTGGCGCACCACGAGTTCGACGGC
>DAOSUG010000487.1:0-2375 GCA_035378545.1 Micropruina sp.
GGCGGTCGAACGCACCCGAACGCACCCACTCGAGCACGGCCGCGTCCAGATGGCCGAGATGCTCGGCACAGAAGGCCCAGTACTTGTCGGTTTCGAAGTACTGGTCTGCCAGGTCGAGGTACTCGTCGATCTTGGCCTCGTAACTGAGCGACGGGTCGTCCGCGATCGCGAAGTAGCGTTCGGTGTGCAGGTCGACGCCCGCCTTGCGTCCGGTGACCAGGCAGTAGGTGCTCCAGCGCACCAGCGCCTTGATCGCCCACGGAAAGTAGTAGTGCAGCGAGGTGAGCGCCACGTCGGGGCAGGCGTTGGCGTAGTCGATCGGGTACACCTCATCGCCGGCGACAAGCATTTCGGCCGAGTTGAACTCCCAGGCGAAGAACGCGTTCACGATACGGCTGATCGCGGCGGTCTCGTGACCGGCCCGGGCCGAGAGAAAGCCGTGCGAGACGTGGTAGCGGTTGTGCATCGGCTGCTCGGGACGAAAGTCCATCACCATCGTTTCGGGCCCGATCGAGAGCGCCCGGGCGAACACGTCGTAGTCGACGGTGGCCTGCAGGTGCATCAGCATCTCGCCGGAGGCGTCGTAGGCCCGGCGCAGGTCGTCGGCGTTGTTGATCCGCGACACGCCACGCCAGCCGCCGCCGTCGAACGGCTTCATGTACAGCGGGTAACCGAGGTCGGCGGCGATCGCCTCGAGGTCGAAGGGCTGGTTGTACTTGGCCGAGGTGTAGGCCCAGCGCACGTTGTCGACCGGGTTCTTGTAGGGCACGAGCACCGTGCGGGGCACCTTGAGGCCGAGCCGCAGCATGGCGCAGTAGGCGCTGTGCTTCTCCATCGATTGAAACGTGAAGGGGCTGTTGAGCAGGTAGGTGCCGTTGACCAGGGCGGCCTTCTTCAGCCACTCGCGCGGGTGGTAGTACCAGTACGCGAGCCGGTCGATCACGAGCCCCTGTCGCACGGCGGCGGTCAGGTCGAACGGCTCGATGGTGAGCCGCTCGGCCGACAGAGTGTGGGTGACGCCGTCGACGGTGATCGGCCCCACCATGCCGAGAACGGTCTCGAAGGCGCGCGGCCAGTCTTCTTCGGCACCCAGCAGCAGGCCCACCGGATGGTGCTCGTTGGTCATGCGCAGACCCTAGCGGGGAGCCGGTCTCAGCAGAAGCGGGGCAGGTGATGTGCGATCTGCCGCTGCCACCAGTGCCAGTCGTGTGACACGTCATGACCCCACAGGTCGAGCTCGTGATGCAGCCCCTTGGTGCCGAGCAGGTGCGCCATGCGACCCGTGGACGGCAGCGCCCCCGTCGGGTGGGTCTCCCACGCCCCCTGGCCGGCGACCAGCACCGCGTACAGCCGCGACCGCAGCCAATCGAGGTGGTCGCCGCCCAGGTTCGGCACATAGTCGGTCGGATTGGCGAAGTACGCCGCCTCGGAACGATCGCCCCAGGCCCGCCACGACGCCGGGTCGTAGTTGCCGGACAGGCAGATGGCCACCGGAAACAGGTCGGCCCTGGTGAGCGCGAACTGCAGGGCATGATAGGCGCCGAGCGAGCAACCGGTCACCACGGCATCGCCCGCGCCGGGGGTGTCCTGGCCGATGAAGCCGGTGACCTGATTGGTGATCCAACTCGCGTAGGCGCCGTGCCGGCGGGCGCGCTCCTCGAGCGGCAGCCAGGCGTCCGACCAGGTGTAGCGGTCGAAGCTGTCGACGCAGTACAGCTTGATCCGGCCGGCATCGATCAGTGGCTGGACGGCCGCCACCATGCCGTTGTTCTCGTAATCCCAGGCGCGTCCGGCCTCGGACGGAAAGACCACCACCGGACGGCCCCAGTGCCCGTAGCGGATCACCGTGCCGGGGTGCGGAAAGCCGGGCGCGTCGAGTTCGAGTTGATAGCGGTCCATCAGCGCCACGCCTCCGTGAGCAGTCGGGTCAGGTGGGGGTCGAGCAGGTCGCGCCAGGTCGTCCAGGTGTGGCCGTCGGGCACCTCGCCCCAGCCGATCTCGTCGTGGGTCGCGGCCAGGTGCGTGGCCAGGGCCCGGTTGTTGGCGAGGTTCTCCTCCTGGGTTCCGCAGACCACCATGATCGGCACCCGTTCGGGCGCGGCGGTGGTGTAGAGGGTCGAGACGAAGCCGGTCACCGCCGCCCAGTGCGAGAAGCCGCTCTCCTGCGGATCGAGAGCGGGGGTGAAGAACGAGCCCGACTGCAGAAACAGGCCGGCGAAGGTGCCCGGGTAGCGCCGGGCGGCGTGCAGCGCGGCAAGAGCGCCCAGTGATTGCCCCATCAGCACCGGCTTGCCGGCGGTGCGGAACCGATCGCCGATCGTCGGCAGCACCTCGTTGACCAGTCCGGCAGCGTGCGCATCGGCCGCCTTGAGCGG
>DAOSUG010000488.1:0-2371 GCA_035378545.1 Micropruina sp.
GCAGTGGACCCAGGACGCGCCGCTGCAGCGAATCGATCTCGGTGCCGCTGCCGTCGAACGGCTGGCTGTCGCCGACGCACACCTTGCCCTTCTTGGGCAGGGTGCCCTTGAGCAGGTACCGGTCGACCGCCGCAGTGACACAGTCGGAGCTGCCGTAGGCGGTGTGCCCCCACGAGTCGGACGACAGCAGCCGGCTGTTCGGCAACAGTCTCGACGCCGCCACCGCGCCCGCATAGTTCGTGGCCGGGTCCCAGTAGTTTCCGACGACCAGCACCGGCTTGACCGTGCGGCGGTTGAAGGGGCCGCGGTAGGCATCTTCGTCGGTCGCGGTCCACTTGGCGCTGGCGCAACTGGCGTTGTTCCAGGCCCACAGCGCACCGAAGTAGGGGGCCCGGCGGTCGGCGGCCGCGGCCAGGTCGGGCAGGCTGGCCAGGACCGGAGCGTTCAGCGAGTCGGTGCACGCGATGGTCTGTAAGGCGTCGTGGTCGTTGTCATACGGAAAGCCGAGCCGGGCACGTGCAGTGGCCGCGCCCGGCAACGTGGCCGGCACCCGCAGCGCTGCCAGCCGCCTGTGCACAGCGCGCAACGAGCTCAGGGCCGCCTTGCGGGCAGCCGCCGCGCGCGTCGCCGCCACAGCCGAGGTGGCGTTGTTCATGCTCTTCGGGCGGACGGCCGGTGGTTCGGTGAGCACGATCAGCGAGCTGCCCAGGTCGGCGATCATGTCGGCACCGGCGTCGTAGTAGAGGGCGGTGAGCGCATCGCCGGCCAGTTCGGGGTAGCCGTAGGTGCCGTCCAGGTCGAGCGGTTTGGCCTTCAACCGGTCGGCGATCAGGCGCCAGTTGGCCACCGGATCGCCGGGTGCGAAGCTGCAGGCCGCGCCGCCCGCGCGGTCACAGCGCACCAGAATCTCGTGCAGGGCCTTGGACGCTCCGTCGGCTGCGCGGAGCCGGTCACCCAGCGGCGTGGCGGCGGTCGCGGCGGTACCGGCCCAGGCGGTGGGGTTGATCACCCCGTCGATGGCGAGCGAACGAACGCGATCCGGAAAAAGGTTCGCGTACACCTGACCCAGGTACGAGCCGTACGAGAAACCCAGATAGTTCAGCTTCCGGTCGCCGACCGCGCGGCGCAGCACGTCCATGTCGCGGGCCACCTCGGCGGTCGACACCGCAGCGGTGAGCGGCAGGCCGGTGCCCGAACAGGCCGCGGCGTGGGTGTTCGTGGCCTTGATGAACGCCCTGGTCTCGGCCGCGGTGTCGGGGAACGGTGTGCTGCCCAACACGCCGAGCACCGACTCGTTCTGCGCATTGTTGGCGAAGCACCGCACGTTGCTGCTGAACCCGACGCCGCGCGGGTCGAAGCCGACGATGTCGAAGCGGTCGAGCAGGGCGCCCGAGAAGTTGGCGTCGGCGTTCTGGGCCAACTCGATGCCCGAGCCGCCCGGACCGCCCGGATTCACGAACGTGCTGCCGATGCGGTGCCGGCGATCGTTCGCCGGCCGCTTGAGCACGGCGACTTCGACCTGCGGGCCCTTGGGCTGGTCGTAGTCGAGCGGCAGCGTGACCGTGGCGCACTTGAAGTCGGTGTAGCACGAGTACCACGACAACGTGGTCGTCTTGACGGCGTCCACGCGCGCCTTCTCGATCGCTGAGGTCTTGGCGCTGACCACCCTGGCCTTCGCGGCCGGCGCCGTTCGAGCAGGGACGATGGCCGGTGTGCCGGCCGCGGCACGCGGGCTGCCGACGGCGGTCACACACGAGGCGGCGACAGCGATCGCCGCACCCACTCCGAGAAAGCGGACGAGTGTACGCACGGAGTGCTCCTGACGGTGAAGTGCACGTCCCGGTGGTCCGGGCGCATTGAACCTAGCGGACGCGTCTGACATTCGGCAGTGGGACCATGCGCGACGAGTCGTCGGCGAGACCGCCCCCGGGCGTGACGCGGCTCGCGGACGGATCTCGATAGAGTTGGTGGGGTCGCTCGACAACAGGAGAACCCGTGACCGATCTCGCCACCACCGCCTCGTCCATCTACAGCCAGATTCTCGACGTGATCGGCGGTGTCGAGCCGCGGATCGCCGATGCCACCCGGGCCGAACTGGCCGACCAGCGGGCCTCGCTCAAGCTGATCGCCAGCGAGAACTACGCCTCGCTGCCGGTACTGATGACCATGGGTACCTGGTTGTCGGACAAATACGCCGAGGGCACCATCGGGCACCGCTTCTACGCGGGCTGCCAGAACGTCGACACGGTCGAATCGGTGGCCGCCGAGCACGCCCGCGAACTGTTCGGCGCAGAATACGCCTACCTGCAGCCGCATTCGGGCATCGACGCCAACCTGGTCGCCTACTGGTCGATCCTGGCCCACCGGGTGG
>DAOSUG010000489.1:0-2364 GCA_035378545.1 Micropruina sp.
GGGTTCGGTGTGTAGCCGCCCGCGTAGCCCGCTGCGGTGTTGAGTACGCCGGGCGTGTTCCAGAACAGCTTCTCAGCCCCCCAGAAGCAACCCAGGCCGAGCACGGCCACCTCGGCGCCCTCGGGCACCCGGTCGATCCGGTGCCCGAAGACCCGGTGGAAGAACGGTTGGTCGAGCACCGGCGTCTCGCGGCCGCGCAGCGCGACCCGCGGGTCGACCATGGTCGGTTTGGTGAACAGCATGTTTGCCTCCTGCATGGTCAACCGATCGTACGCGCGGCGCATTCCTGGACGCGTGTGTTCACGGGGGTTGCTCGGCGGCCACGGCATCGATTCTCACCGTGATCCACTCGATGTGTCAGGGGCTCCTCAGGGGTTGCAACAAGGTGAAGGATCGTGATCCGACATCGGATCGCAATCCTTCACGGTGTGCGCCGCCGGAGTGCCCGGGCTGCTCGCCCCGTCGACGGGCAGCGCGCAGCACCACGAATGCCCGGCGAGGCCGGGGTGATCGCCACCCACTGTTGTGTCGCTGCGACCAAGCATCGCTACGAGCGTGCTGAACACATCCCGTTCCGAGAGAGGACGTTCAGCTGCGCCAGCCGGCCAGGGTGGCGCCCACCTTGTCGAACACGATCCGCGGCGAGTACGTCGGGTAGGTGCCCAGCATCGAAAAGGTGTAGCGCCGTCCGTTGGCATCGGTGACGTAGCCGCTCAGCGCAGTGACGCCGCGCAGCGTGCCGGTCTTGGCGCGCAGGTTGTTCTGCGCCGGCGTGCCGACCATACGGGTGGCGAGCGTGCCGCCGATCGCCGGGTCGGCATTGCCGGCCACCGGGAGGGCGTCGTAGAAGATGTCGAACCACGTGCGCGTCTGCGCGTACTGAAGTAGCCGCACCAGCACCCGTGCGGTCAGTTTGTTGCGGCGGGCGAGGCCCGACCCGTCCACCAGCACGACGGTGGCCGGTACCGACTGTGTGGTCGCCAGCCAGGTGCGGACGGCGGCCGCGCCGGCCTTCCAGGTACCCGCCTTGGTGCCCACGCGACCCAGCGTCTTGAGCAGGTGCTCGGTCATGCCGTTGTTGGACGGCTTCATCAGCAACTTGAGGATGCTGCTCAGCGGCGCGGACGAATCCGAGGCCAACTGCACCCGGCTCTTCGGCGTACTGCCCGTGCCCGCCGACGCCGCGACGCTTACGCCCGCGGCGCGCAGCGCGCGGGTGAACACATGCGCGGCATACCGGGCCGGATCGCTGATGGTGACAGTGCGCTTGACCAGGCTGCGCTTGAGCGCGACCCGTCCGGAGACGGTGATCCTGTTCGTGCCGTTGGTGCGGCGCACACTGATGGATGCACCCGTTCCGACGCGCGTGGTCGTGGTCTTGTTGACCAGCTTCACATACCCCGCGGCTGCAGCCGGCACCACGCCGAGAGTCGCCTTCTTGCCTTTGCCGGTGGCGGGCTTGTAGGTGACCTGCACGGTGCCGACCGCATACGCCGACGACGGCGACAGGGTCAGGCCCGAAATTTGCGCGGCGTAGGCGTTGTTGTAGTCGATCGGATCCCAGTAGTTGTTGTAACGATCGCCGTCGAAGAAGGTGCCGTCGCCGATCACGCGTCCGGTGACCGTGGTGACACCCGCCGCGCGTACCTGCGCTGCCAAGGAAGTCAGATCCGATTCGCGCAGGGTGGGGTCGCCGTAGCCCCGCAAGAACAAGGTGTCGACCGCCCCGTTGACCGGTGTGCTGGGGGCGTAGACGGCGGTGCGGAACGTGCTGCTCGGGCCCAACAGATCCAGCGCGGCAGCGGCGGTGACCAGCTTCATGTTCGAGGCCGGCTTCAGGGCTGTGGTCGCGGAGCGTCCGTAGAGCTGAGTGCCCGAGGCGGAGTCGGCGACCACCACCCCCACGGTTGCCTTCGTCACCCGCGAGTTGTTCAGCACCGACTTCAACTTCGCCGCGAGCGCCGCATCACTCGCCAGGGCAGGGAGCGTGAGGGGGCCGGCCTGTGCCGTTGTCGGGGCGAGCGTGGGCACGATCAGGGTGAGGGTGAGCAGGGGAGCGAGCAGCAGCCGTGAGGGCAGGTTCATCGGAGACTCCAACGGGGGGGACGTGTGCCGTCACCCTGACACAGTGGCGAGCGAGGATCCAGAGCGGTTGAGACATTTGTCTCAACCAACTCTCAGGGTGCGGGGGTGATCCGGACCGGTCTGCGTCGCTCTGTGGTGATGATCGACGTGCTGTGGCTCGAGTCATGTGTCGGCCTGGTTGGCCGGTGCCGCCGCTCCTCGACGGCGCACGGATGCCCTCGTCGGTCGGTCGGACGGTCCGGGCCTGTGGGTCCTATCGCCGAGGATGACAACGCAGCG
>DAOSUG010000490.1:0-2350 GCA_035378545.1 Micropruina sp.
GTGACCTGCAGTGCTTCCACCCCTACGAGGACTGTGTGCAGGTGAAGCGGGCAATGATGACCTCGGCGGCCCAATCGATCCTGCTGCTGGATCACTCCAAACTCAACCGGCGCGCGTTGCACACCTTCGCGGCGATGACCGACTTCGATCAGGTGGTGGTGGACTCCCTCACCCCCGAATCACTGGTGAGCGACCTGCGCGAACGCGGCGTCAGCGTCGTCCGGGCAGAGGCCCCGGCGTCCTGAAGCGACGCTCGTCCGGACGCGACTCGTCTTTGACATCCTCACAAACTCTGTTACAAACCCCTTGCCCACTGGTAGGTTCATGCCAGGCGGGCCCTGTCGGCGGTCCCGCCAAGCTCGTGCAAAGGAGTACGAATGGGTCTGCGCGTCGTGGTCGCGGCTGATACGGCCGGATATGACTACAAGGAGCAACTGAAGAAGGACCTCGAGGCCGACAACCGTGTCGATGAAGTCATCGACGTTGGCGTCGGGTCCGGTGAGGACGTCGACTACCCCCACGTTGCGGTGGCGGGTGCGAGACTGATCGCAGACGGCAAGGCTGATCGCGGCCTGTTCGTGTGCGGCACGGGCATGGGCGTCGCGATCGCGGCGAACAAGGTGCCCGGCATCAGGGCGAGTGTGGCTCACGACAGCTTTTCCGTCGAGCGACTCGTGTTGTCCAACAACGCCCAGGTTCTCACTTTCGGTCAGCGCGTCATCGGGCTCGAGTTGGCTCGTCGGCTCGCGAAGGAGTGGCTCGGCTACACCTTCGACCCCTCATCGTCCTCTGCACCCAAGGTGGCCGCGCTCGAATCGTACGACAAGGGCGACAACGGCAACGAAGCCGTACAGACCAGTTGCGACTGAGCAGCTGGGTTATTTTCCATCATCACATCTGACAAGGACGGCACATGTTCACCAGTGACATTGCAATTTTCTTGCTCGGCCTGATCGCAGCCATCTTCGGCGGGTACTTCGGTGCAGCCATCGGTGGCAACTTCGCGTTCGCGCTGACCGGCTTCATGATTCTCGTTTCCTGGGGCATTTTCGTGGGCTCCGGAAGCGATATCGGCTTCAACTATCTGGCCTTCGGCCCCGTCATGGGCCCGCACATCACGTTCGCCGCCGGCTGTGCCGCAGCTGCGTATGCGATGCACAAAGGTCTGATCGAATCAGGACGGGACGCCACCTCACCGCTGGCGCGCCTCGGCCGGGTGGACGTGTTGCTCGTCGGCGCTGCCTTCGGTGCGTTCGGCTACCTGTTCAACATCGGCCTCAGCTTCATCCCGTGGTTCGGCAGCCACATCGACTCGGTCGCACTGACCGTGTTCACCAGCAACGTGCTCGCCCGGCTGATTTGGGGCAACAGCCTGATGGTGACCCAGAAGTACAACAAGGGCGCCACGAACTTCTTCGGCAAGATCGCCCCGAACGAGACCGACTTCTGGCTGCGCTACCAGGAGAAGCCCAGCCAGTACCTGCCGCTCGGCATCTTCGCCGGCGGTCTGGCTGCCGGTGCCGGAATCATGCTGGGTCACTTCGTTCCCGGTGGGGCAGCGTTTGCGCACACCCTGCCGTTCGCCATCTCGGCCATCATCATCCTGTTCCTGATCCTTGGCGCAGAGATGCCGGTGCAGCACCACATCACGATCATCGGTGCGCTCGCCGCGGTGAAGTTCATGCCGGTGCTCGCGGGTGCCGGTTTCGAATGGAACGGGGTGTGGACCTCGGCCACCTGGATGACCGCCATCGGCGCCATTCTGATCGGCTGTGTGTTCGCCATGATCTCGGCCTTCCTCGCCGAGTTCCAGTCGCAGTTGTTCCATCAGCGTGGCAACACCCACATCGACCCGCCGGCGGCCGCCATCTGGAGCACGACGCTGTTGGTGCTGGCGATCTCCGGCGCACTGACCCACGCCTGACCCGCCTCTCCGCCTGAAAGGTGACCGACATGTCGAGCGACGTACTGCGTGGACCCACCGAGTTCTACGACGCCTACGTCTTCGACATGGACGGCACCATCTACCTGGGTGACCACCTCCTGCCCGGCGCAGCTCGCCTGATCAATGAGCTGCGCCGGCGGGAGTTGCCCATTCGCTACCTCTCGAACAACCCCACCAAAGACCCCGAGATGTACGCCCGTAAGCTGACCAAGCTCGGGCTGCCCACCCCGGTCGAAGACATCTCGAACACCATCGTCACCACCACCAAGTGGCTGCTGGCGAACCACCCCGACGCCGTACTGTTTCCGATCAGCGAAGAGCCGCTCAAGCGTGCCCTGGTCAAGGCCGGCTTCACGCTCAGCGACGATCCCGAAGAGATCGACATCGTGATCGCCAGCTACGACC
>DAOSUG010000491.1:0-2344 GCA_035378545.1 Micropruina sp.
ACTCGAGGATCACGTCGACCTCGTTGCTGACCTCTTCTTCTTCGGCAGCGTCGCCACCGGCGCCACTGGCGGTCGGGGCGGCAGCGGCGGCCACCGGGGCGGCAGCGGTCACGCCGAAGGTGTCTTCGAACTGCTTCACGAACTCGGAGAGCTCGATCAGGGTCATCTCTTTGAACGCCTCGAGGAGGTCGTCAGTGCTGAGCTTCGCCATGGTGTGATTCCTTTCGTCTTACTCGGATGCAGCTTCAGCCGCGTCGTCGGTGGCCTCCGCAGCAGGCGCTGCATCGGTTGCCGGGGTGGCCCCGGCCTGCTTCTGGTCCGTCAGGGCGGCCAGGACGCGAGCGGCCTGGCTGAGCGGGGCGGCGAACAGGCCCGCGGCCTTCGCCAGGTTGCCGTTCATGGCACCTGCGAGCTTGGCGAGCAGAACCTCGCGCGACTCCAGGTCAGCCAGCTTCTTGACCCCGTCGGCGTCGAGGACGCGACCGTCCATCACGCCGCCCTTGATGACCAGATGCGGGTTCGCCTTCGCGAAATCACGCAGTCCCTTGGCGACGGTTGCGACGTCGCCAGAGATGAAGGTGATCGCGGTCGGACCGGAGAGTTGGCTCTCCAGGCCCTCGATGCCCGCCTCACGGGCTGCGATCGTCGTCAGCGTGTTCTTCGCGACGGCGTAGGTGGCGTTCTCACCCAGGGACCTGCGCAACTCCTGCAGGCTCTTCACGGTGAGACCGCGGTACTCGGTCAGTACGGTTGCGGCCGAGTTGGTGAAGCTGTCCTTCAGCTCGCCAACGGCCGTGGCCTTGTCTGCCCTCGCCATGAGTCTCCTTCCCACTTCCGTCGATGCCGACGACCACATGGAAAAACCCCGGCGCGCATGCACTCCGGGGCGAACTCTGACGAGCTGTTCAGGAATACCTGCGCGGGCGATCATTGATCCTTAGGACACCATGAGGTGTCACCAGCGGTCTTCGGCTTCGTCCATGCTACGACATGGCTGGTGAAGCAGCCAAATCCACGCCGAGCCAGGGACGTCCCGCGAACGCCCGCCCAAGTATCGTGCGCCCGCGAAGCTTCGCGGGCCCTGGAAAGTTAGGGGGGCGTTCGCGGACGGGCCCACAACAGCGAACGGCCCGGCCCCCCATCGGGAGCCGGGCCGAACGCCGTACAGTGCTCAGTCCTCGGCGGGCTTCACGCGCGTCGGGTCGACGCTGACGCCCGGACCCATCGTGGACGACACGGTGACCTTGCGCAGGTACCGCCCCTTGGATGCGGACGGCTTGAGCCGCAGCACCTCGTCCAGCGCTGCGAAGTAGTTCTGGCTCAGCTGCTCGGGAGTGAAGGACGCCTTGCCGACCACGAAACACAGATTGGCGTGCCGATCGACCCGGAACTCGATCTTGCCGCCCTTGATGTCGCTGACCGCCTTGGCCACGTCCATGGTGACGGTGCCGGTCTTCGGGTTGGGCATCAGGCCGCGCGGGCCGAGCACCCGGCCGAGCCGGCCGACCTTGCCCATCATGTCGGGCGTGGCCACCACGGCGTCGAAGTCGAGGTAACCCCCGGTGATCTTCTCGATCAGATCGTCGGCGCCCACTTCGTCCGCGCCGGCTGCAGTCGCCTCGGCCGCACGATCACCGGTGGCGAAGACGAGGACCCTTGCCGTCTTGCCGGTGCCGTTGGGCAGATTGACGGTGCCACGAACCATTTGGTCGGCCTTGCGGGGGTCGACCCCCAGGCGCATGGCCACCTCGACGGTCTCGTCGAACTTGGCGGAGGCACCGTCCTTGACGATGCCGAGCGCCTCTTCGGCGCTGTACAGCTGGTTGGCGTCGCGCTTCTCGGCGGCGGCGCGGTAGGCCTTGCTTCTCTTCATTCTGGTCTCCTTGTGATTCCGGCCTCGTGTGGCCGGGTTGCCAGTTGCGGTACGGACGGTCGTCCTGCCGCGATTGCGTTGTTCCGAGGTCTCGACCAACGAACACCGGTCTCGACCGGCGGTGGATCAGCCCTCGACGGTGATGCCCATGGAGCGGGCGGTGCCCTCGACGATCTTGGCCGCGGCCTCGAGGTCGTTGGCGTTCAGGTCGGGCAGCTTGGTGGTGGCGATCTCGCGCACCTGGGCGGCGGTGATCTTGCCGACCTTGTCGGTGTGCGGACGAGCTGAACCGCTCTTGATGCCGGCGGCCTTCTTGATCAGCTCGGCGGCCGGCGGCGTCTTGGTGATGAACGTGAACGTGCGGTCTTCATAGATCGTGATCTCGACCGGCACGATCGTGCCGCGCATGGCCTCGGTTTCTGCGTTGTACCGCTTGCAGAACTCCATGATGTTGACGCCGTGCGGGCCGAG
>DAOSUG010000492.1:0-2342 GCA_035378545.1 Micropruina sp.
AGGTTGCGGGTGGTGAAGTCGGCGGTGTCGGCCAGGATCACCGCGCCCCGCGGCAGGTCGTGCAGGTTGGCCTTCAGTGCGGCCGGGTTCATCGCCACCAGCACGTCCGGACGATCGCCCGGGGTGCGAATGTCGAAGTCGGCGAAGTGCACCTGAAAGCTGGAAACTCCGGCCACGGTGCCCTGCGGCGCGCGGATCTCGGCCGGAAAGTTCGGCAGGGTGGAGAAGTCGTTGCCCAGCTGGGCGGTGTCGGAGGTGAACCGGTCACCGGTCAGTTGCATGCCGTCGCCGGAGTCACCGGCGAAGCGGATCACGACCCGGTCGACGTTGCGAACCTCGCTCATGCGGGTTGCGCCCTCCTTCGATTGTGGCAACCCGAGCGAGTGTAGTTGTTGGTCGAGCACGTCAGTCATTCACAGCTTTCGGTTGGAACGCGGTCAGGGGTTGCGCGTCGGCGGCGCGCCAGCGCTGTTCGATCAGGTGGATCAGCAGCGGGTGGACGCCGATCGGCCGGCTCACCGCGTCGGCGCCGGCCCGCTCCAGGGCCACCGAGAACCGTCCGGGTGCCAGCAGGTACGAGGCGATCGCCACCCGCGCGTGCCCGGCGGCGCGCAGCGCGGCCACCGCCTCGGGAACGGTGGGTGAGGCCGCCGTCACATAGCCCGTTGCTGCCGGACGTCCCACCGCGGCCGCCAGCGCCGAGGTGACGGCACGCACCTGTGTCAGGGCCCGGGCGCGCAGTGACCCGGCGCTGCCCAGCACCACCGCGTCGTAGTCGCCGACCGCGGCCAGCCGGTCGAGCACGGCCGGCAGCACGTCGGCACCGACCAGCGGGGTCGCCATGGCTCGTCCGCCGGCTGCAGCGATCGCGGCCGGAATGTCAGAGGTGACGTGGTAACCGCTGGTCAGGAAAACCGGCACCACGATCGCCTCGCCCAGTCGGCGCAGGGTGTCGGTGAGGGTGGGGGTGTGAATGTCGACCCAGCCGAGGTGCGTCTCGACGTCCAGCCGCTCGGCGACGGCTGTCGCCAAGGCCTGGGAGGTCGCCGTGCCCTCGGCACTACGGGTGCCGTGCACCGCCAACACCAGCGGACGGACGCCCGAGCGCGCAGCGGTCATCGAGGCCCGGCCCATCGGAGCAGGGTCCGTGAAGGCAGCGTCCGTCGGAGCAGGGCCCATCAGATCGACCAGTTCAGGGTCTCGGCCTCGAACTCGTCCGCGCCCAGGGCGGTGCGGATCATGCCGGCGGCGAGCGTGCTGCCCATTTGGGGATCGACCAGCAGAAACGCGCCGGTGCGGCGCGAGGTGCCGTAGTCCTCGGCCACGATCGGTTTGGCCAGCCGGATGGTCACCCGGCCGATGTCGTTCAGGGTCAGCGCCTCGGCCTCGACCGGCGCCAAAGTGTCCAGATCGAGGCGGCCCTTGATCTCTTTCACGATGCCCTGCACGGTGCGGGTGGTGTGCTTGAGCAGCACCCGCGAGCCCGGTCGCAGCGCCTGGTCCGACAGCCAGCAGACCAGCCCGTCCACGTCCTGGGTGGGGGTGGGGGCGTCCGCCGCACCGGCGATCAGCTCGCCGCGGGTGATGTCGACCTCGTCGGCCAGCCGCAGCGTCACCGACATCGGCGCGAACGCCTCGGTCAGCTCGTCACCCGCGTCGTCGATGCCGGTCACGGTGGTCTGCCTGCCGGTGGGCAGCACGGTCACCGCGTCGCCCACCCGCACCACGCCCGAAGCGATCTGGCCCGCGTAGCCGCGGTACTCGACGTGCTGCGGGTCGCGCGCGGCAGCCTGTGGCCGGATGGTCAGCTGCACCGGAAACCGGAACGGCTCGTCCTCGACCGGGGTGCCGGACGGCAGCGCCTTCAGGAGTTCCAGCATGCTCGGCCCGTCGTACCAGGGCGTGCGCTCGGAGCGGTCGACGATGTTGTCGCCGAGCAGCGCCGAGACGGGTACGCAGCGCACATCCGAGATGCCCAGCCCGGCAGCCACGTCGGCGATCTCGGCGGCGACCGCCTCGTAACGGGCCTGGTCGAAGTCGACCAGGTCGATCTTGTTGACCGCGAACACCAGGTGCGGCACCCGCAGCAGTGCCGCGACGGCCAGGTGCCGGCGGGTCTGCTCGAGCACGCCCTTGCGCGCGTCCACCAGGAGCACCAGCACGTCGGCGGTGGACGAGCCGGTCACCGTGTTGCGGGTGTACTGCACGTGCCCGGGGCAGTCGGCCAGCACGAAGGTGCGCTTGGCGGTGGCGAAGTAGCGGTAGGCGACGTCGATGGTGATGCCCTGCTCACGTTCGGCGCGCAGGCCGTCGGTGAGCAGCGCCAGGTCGACGATGCCGAG
>DAOSUG010000493.1:0-2336 GCA_035378545.1 Micropruina sp.
AAATGTCGCCACCAGTCGGGGTGTGGGGCCGCGACACGCCGGGTCTGGGCCGCACTCCTGCGGGTGATGTCAGGTCACCCGGCGCCGAGCACGTGAACGGCCGGAGCACTTGGTCGGCGTCAACGTGACCAATCGGTGGTCGGCGTATCGAGACCCCCACCTGACGCGGTTCCCGCCCAATCGCTGGGCGAACCGGTCGAGACCCACCCTGACGCGATCCTTGTCACGCTCGACCGACGGATGGTGCGTTGATCAGCACGTCAGCGTGGCCGGGACCGGCTGGCCGCGCCCGGCGTGTGCCCCGAGCGGCCGAGGTCAGGCGACCCGGTACAGGCAGCGCACCAGCGCGTCGATGTCCTTCTCGATGGCAGCCTGCGCCACCACCGTGAGGTCCGAGAACACATACGTCGCGGGCTTGTCGGCCAGTAGCGCGCGGGCAGCCTCGAGCGCGGCCTTGTCGGCGTAGGTGTAGTAGTTGATCTTGCGGACGCCCTGGTCAATGGAGGCCCGGTACTCCTCGCAACTCAGCCCCGACCCCCCGTGCATCACGATCGGCACACCGGACGCCTCGCGCAGCCGGCCGATCAGCTCGTAGTTGATCTTCGGCTCGGCCTTGTACAGGCCGTGCACCGTGCCGAACGAGCACGCCAGCGCCGTCACGCCGGTGGCCCGGACGAACGCCGCGGCGTCCTCAGGTGAGGTGTACAGGGTCTCGTCGGCGGTGCCGGTGGATTCGACGCCGTCCTCGCGGCCGGGCATGATGCCGAGCTCACCCTCGACGCCGAAGCCCCGTTCATTCGCCAACCGGACCACTGCGCGGGTCTGTTCGACGTTGTCGTCGTAGGGCAGCCGGGACCCGTCGAACATGGCTGAGTTGAAGCCGACGGCGAAGCCCCGCTCGACGTACTCGTAGGTCTCGCCGTGATCGACGTGCACCACGATCGGGGCGCTCGAGCGGCGGGCCAGTTCGACCATCACCGGACCGATGTCTTCGATCGAGTTGACCGGCTCATGCACCTGCGCATGCTGGACGACGAGTGGCACGTTGTAGCGCTCCGCGACCTTCACCGTGCCGAGCAGCAGCTCAAGGGTCGGGGTGTTGATAGCGGCGATTCCGCAGTTGTTCGTTTCGGCGTAGTCGAGCGCCTCGCGCAACCCGATCAGCATGCTCAGTCCTCTCGTTGCCGGTGCGACCGAGCCGGCGACGCTGCCGACTCGGCGTTCTCGACTCTAGGGGATTCCCACATCAGCGGCCGCCACTTTGTGGATTGTCTCGACATGTTCATACAAGTTGACAAGGCCAGCGGACGTGCCCACCGACTCGTGGCGGCAGGTGCAGACACGCGGTCTTCCGGTCGCCGAAGGTGGCTACGGCTTCGCGCGTCGGTGCCGGCGGCCGCTCGCCGCCTGTCTGGTGAGTGGGGTCGACCACGCTGCCCTCATGTGCCTGGCCTCCACACGGGCCTCCGTCCACACCCAGCGCCCCGCAAGTAACCACTCCCGCCGGCGATTGCCCGAATCCCCCGCGCGTCCGAAGTCGCGCCGTTAGGCTCGAATGGTCCGACCACGAAAGGATGAGTTTCTCCCATGGCTCACGGCCACCCGAGCGGCATCGGCTCCGTCAAACCAGTCAACTGGGCCTATCAACGGGCACCGATGATCGTCTATTGGGAACTCACCAACGCCTGTGGCCTGGCCTGCCGACACTGTCGAGCCACCGCCATGCCCGACCCCGCGCCCGGTGAACTGACCACGGCCGAGGCGATCGCCCTGCTCGACGACATCACCGGCTTCGGCACCCCCCTGCCGCATCTGGTGATGACCGGCGGCGACCCGCTGATGCGTCCAGACCTGCGCGAACTCATCGCGGCGGCCACCGCCCGCGGCATCGGCGTCTCACTCGCTCCGGCCGTCACCCCGCTACTCACCCGCGAGCGCATGCACGAGTTCGCCGCCGACGGCGTAACCGCGATCTCGTTGAGCCTGGACGGCTCGTGCCCCGAACTGCACGACGGGCTGCGCGGCGTCCCGGGCACCTTCGATGCCACCATGGTCGCCCTCGACCAGGCCGCCGAAGCCGGTCTCGCGGTGCAGGTCAACACGCTGGTCACGGCCAGCACCGCCGACAACCTGCCGGCCATCTACGAACTGCTCAAATCCCACACGCTGATGCAGTGGAGCCTGTTCTTTCTGATCTCGATCGGACGCGGCGCCGAACTCACCGAACTCAGTCCCGGTGCCGCCGAGAAGGTGCTGCTGTGGGCGCAGCGCACCGCCCGCACCGCACCCTGGCGGATCAAAACCACCGAGGCCATGCACTACCGGCGACTGAGCGC
>DAOSUG010000494.1:0-2309 GCA_035378545.1 Micropruina sp.
CCGCCCTGTACGCGGGCGGCACGACCATTCCCGGCGGCAACTTCGAGCCGTGGGCACCGGCCATGATCGACCTGGACGTCTACCGCCGCACCGGTGACCTGGTGTTGCGCGGGCAGGACTTCTACAACGTCCAGGCGTGGCTGCCCTGGATCTACCCGCCGTTCCCGGCCCTGCTCGCGGTGCCCTTCGCGCTGGCGCCGTTGGCGATGGCGCAGATGGTGTGGATCGCGATCAACGTCGGCTGCGTGATGGCTATGCTGTACCGGCTCGGCCTGACCGGCGCCCGGCTCAGCCTGGCCGCCACCGCCATCGTGTGGCTGGTCGAACCGGTGCGCGAAACCCTGGGCTTCGGCCAGTTGGGCGTGCTGCTGGTGACGGCCGCGGTGCTCGACTCGATGCCCGGGCCCACCGTGTTTCGTCGCCGGGTGCTGCCCGAAGGATGGCTGACCGGCGTGGCCACCGCGGTCAAGCTCACCCCGGCGGTGATCGCCGCCTACAACTTCTTCGCCGGCAAGCGCAAGGCAGGCATTGTCAGCTTCCTGACCTTTCTGGCGTGCACAGCCGTCGGCTTCGTCGTGCTCTGGGGACCGTCGGTGACCTACTGGGGCCGGTTGCTCTCGGGCGATTCAGGGCTCAACAGCGGCATCGTGTTCAAGACCAACCAGTCGGTGCTCGGGGTGTGGACGCGGTTGTTCGGCGAAGCCAGCCGTGGCGGACTGGTGCTGGCCGCGTTGGTGGCCGTGCTCGGTATCGTGGCAGCGGTGCTGATGCACAGGGCGGGTGAGGTGAGCTATGCCCTGTGCCTGGCCGGCATCACCAGCCTGCTGGCCTCGCCGATCTCGTGGTCGCACCATTACGTGTGGATCGTGCCGTTCGGGGTCGTGCTGCTGCTCAACCAGCGGCTACCCGACTACCTGCGCGTCAGCGGCCTGTTCTATTCGATCTGGACGGCCTTCGCCCCGTTCAAGCTGCTACCCGGCGACAACAATGTGGAGTTGACCTACGCGCCGTTGCACATGCTCGTCGACAACTTCGGGGTGTACCTGGGCGTCGCCATTCTGGTGGCCAGCGTGGTGGCGGCCTACACGCCGTGGGGCCGTGACCGCCGGCGCGCACAAGCGGCGCTGCGCGGCCCGGACGCGGTCCGCGCTTCAGCCTGACGGCCGCGCCGATGACGGCGCAGTGGCAGGTGAGCGACTCCGCTCGTGGCGCAACACGTGGCGTGGTGCCCCGATTTGAAGCATTCGGCGCGCGCAGTGCTACAGTGAAAACGCGCTGCAGTGCAGCCACTGCCCCCAACAGGTCGGGGCGGACGATCTCACTCGTCGAAGGCTCCTTCTCATTCTTGCGCCGCTGTGTGCCAGGTGAGATGTATCCAGAGCTGTGCCGGAGCTAGTCACGCTCCTCCCACCTGCTTGTCCGGACCCAGCCGAAGACCACGACGTCCGGATGTTCCGAAAGGACCCATGTGACCGACACCATCGAAGCCACCGCCACCACGGGTAGCGGCAAGGGGCTGAGCGGCATGCTGCTTCCCGAACTGAAGCAGCTCGGCTCGTCCCTGGGCCTCAAAGGCACCGGCGCGATGCGCAAGAGCCAACTGATCGACGCCATCCGCTCGGCCCAGTCCGGCGGTTCGGCCGCAGCCCGCACCGATGCGGCGCCCAGCCAGCAGCCCGAACAGCAGCAGCGCAAGCGTGCCGCGCGCCGGCCCGCCGGCGAGCCCGACGACCGTCCAGAGCCGACCGCGGGTGACCAGAGCCACAGCGAATCCTCGCCCGCGCAGAGTTCCGACGCCGGCCAGGGCTCACGCAACGCAGCGGCTGCTTCGGCTGAAGCCGCCCCGCAGGCAGCATCGGTCGGCGAGGGCGCCGACGATGTCGCCGCGCGGCTGGAGGCTCTTCAGGGCGAGCGCGGCCGGCGCAGGCGCGGTCGTGCCGACAACGAGGCCGAGGCCGCTTCGGCGCCCTCCGACGCAGCCGCGCAGGCGCGCACCGAGGCGTCCGAACCGACGATCGACTCGCGTCCGGCCCAGTCGAACAACGGCAACAATGATCGGCAGCAGCAGTCGCGCGACGACGACGATTTCGGCACCGGACGCCGCTCGCGTCGCCGCCGCAACCGCGACCGCCAGAGCAACAACAACAACCGCCGGGGCAACAACAACCGGGGCCAGTCTGCGTCGATGGCCGGCCTGGACGCCGAGCCGGTGGTCAACGACGACGACGTGCTGCTGAACGTCAGCGGCATTCTGGACGTGCTCGACAACTACGCGTTCGTGCGCACCTCGGGCTATCTGCCGGGCAACA
>DAOSUG010000495.1:0-2308 GCA_035378545.1 Micropruina sp.
AGGTCCAGGAAGCTCACGAGCAGGCCGTAGCCGAGGCTGGCGGCCAGGAATTGCGGGTAATTGGTGACAACGGCCTGGGCCCAGAAGCTGGCGCCGGTGCCGATCAGTCCGAGCGCGAGGATGGGGCGTCGGCCCAGACGGTCGACGAGCAAGGCTCCGCCGATGAGGGTGATGATGCCTGCGGCCGCGCTGAGGCTTGCGCCCGTGCCGAGTTGTCCGGCGTCGAGGTCAACGGCGATGGCTTGATCGGCGAGCTGGACGGCTCGGACGCCGACGTGGAGGCCGAGCAGGCTGAAGGTGAGCGCGACGAGGCGACGGTGGCCAAGGCGCGCGGATGCGTTGGTGGGGTGGTCGAGTGTCATGGGTGGTCCTGATGTTTGAGTGGTCGGGTGGAGCGCCCGCACTCGTGCATGACCACCAGCCGTGGATGTTCGTCGTCCACGGTTCACAAGAAAGGGGGGTCAGGGGTGCTGGACGCGAACGAACCGCGTCCGGCCTATCTCACCCTCGTCGTCGATGATGTCCAGAACCCTCATGATTCGACGGACGTTAGCCCGGAGATTTCACGGGGGTGGCTGGACGTGAAGGAGGGAAGTGCCCGCTGACCTGCGAAGATACCGATTGTCTAGGTCTGTATCAGCGTGGTTGAAGGAGCACTTCCCAGGTGAACAAGCGTAGCGGGATGTATCCGCGTCTCCGAGTCGACTCCGCTGCGGTGCCGGCGGTGGCCCAGGCGGGCGGGGTGCTGCTCACCCGGACCGTGGAGACCTCCGGCCTGGGAATCTTGTTGAGCCGGGCGCTGGGACCGTGGCGCAAATCCCTCGCGAGGCATGACCCGGCGAAGGTGCTGCTGGATCTGGCGATCAGCCTCGCGCTGGGTGGTGATGCCTGTCGTGACGCCGCGCTGCTGCGCAGCGAACCCGGTGTCTATGGCCGGGTGGCCTCGGATGCGACGATCTCGCGCACCATCACCGCCCTCGCGGCCGATGTCGACCGGGTGGAGAAAGCCGTGGCCCAGGCCACTGCAGCAGCTCGCCAGCACGTCTGGGGCCTGGCAGGCGAGGCGGCACCAGGCCATGGGGCGAGCGCCGGGGATCCGATCATCATTGATCTGGACGCCACTCTCGTCACGTCACATTCGGACAAGGAACTGGCCCGGCCGACGTTCAAGAAGGGCTACGGTTTCCACCCGCTGTTGGCCTTCGTCGACCACGGCCCCGACGGGACCGGCGAACCCATGGCAGGGCTGCTCAGGTCGGGCAATGCCGGCTCCAACACCGCCGCCGATCACGAGACCGTCATCAAGGCTGCGCTCAAACAGGTGCCCGGGATCAACCCCGCCAGGCCGGGCAAGAAGGTGCTGATCCGTACTGACGGGGCCGGCGGATCCAAACAGCTACTCGGCTTCCTCGCCCGGCGCGGACTGTCGTACTCGATCGGCTTCACGCTGCCGATGAGCACCCCGGAGTTGTATCACCTTGTTCCCGAGCACGCGTGGCAGGATGCCTACAACGCCGACGGCCAGGTCCGCGACGGCGCAGCCGTGGTCGAGTTCACCGACCTCCTCACCGCCAAAGACCTGTTGAAGGGCTACCCCACCGGGATGCGAGTGATCGTGCGCCGAGAACGACCCCACCCCGGCGCCCAACTCCGCTTTGATGACGTCGATGGCTACCGGCTCACCGCCTTCGTCACCAACACTGCCAGAGGCCAGTTGGCTGATTTGGAGATGCGGCACCGCCGCCGCGCCCGTTGTGAGGACCGCATCCGCACCGCAAAAGACACCGGCCTGACCAACCTGCCGTTGCAGGGCTATGACCAGAATCGCATCTGGCTGCTCATCGTCCAGCTGGCCAGCGACCTGCTCGCCTGGATGGCCATGCTCGCCCTCCAAGGCCCTGCGCGGCGATGGGAACCCAAAACCCTGCGGCACCGCCTGTTCACGATCGCCGCCACCTTGGCGCGCACAGGCAGGCGCACCATCCTGCACCTCAAACAGGCCAGCCCCTGGTCACCCATGATTCTGGACGGCTGGAACAGGCTCTCCGCACTCACCCCACCCTGACCCAACCGTCACCCGCCCCGACGACCAGCAGTAGCCATTCGGCAGTGGAACCGACGCCCACCCGCAACGACATGCGGGCACTTGTCACACCCACATGCCAAAATCACGAGCATGAGACCGGCAACGACGCTGGACCGTTGACCAACCAGCCCTCATGAAAGATCGAGGCTAGAGACCCATGCGTCCAAGACGAGGTAACCCGACCAAGCCTCGAATGCTGTCAGGTGAGACAGGGCAGGCGGC
>DAOSUG010000496.1:0-2285 GCA_035378545.1 Micropruina sp.
CACCGTTCCGTCGGCGCCTACCGAGGTTGCACCGTGGACCAGTTCGATCGGGCCGTCCGGGCCCTGCAGGTCGAGCTGCAGCCCCCTGACCATGCGGTGATCGCCGTAGTAGGCGCCCTGGACGCCGCTGCCGTCGATGTCTCCACCGGGCGCCGACCACACCTGCACCGGCGCGGCCAGCGCCACCGTGAGGTCGTGCACGAACGGCTGCTCGATGGCCATCACACACCTCCGGTTCGACGGTCCAGCAATGCCTCGGTTCAATACCTGCCAAGGGGTTGACATCGGGTTGTGGCACTCCGAAGATTAGGGCGGGGTAGAGCCGGTAGGCCACGTTCATCGAACGCCGGGCACGCAACGCCCGTCCGGCCGCAGCTTTCTGGGCTGGCCCGAGGGATCCGGCGTGGGCGACGACCGCTGTGGTCGCTGGCCTCGGGCCAGTTGTCGTCGGGCAACCAGTACCCGATCAAGTTGGCGGCGGCCACGCTGATGACCATCCCGGTTGCGGTGATCTTCTTCATCTTCCAGCGTCGCATCATGAATACCACCGGAGGCGCGGTCAAGGACTGAGCCAGGTGCGTGCCCAACGCGGGGTAGTCGGTGTGGAAGCCAGCCCCCGCGGAGGGCCACGGGCCAGAGGTCGGTCTGCATCTCCACGCCACCGCCCACCCCGGGCGTCCACCCGCGCCCGCTGATCCGAGTGTCACTAACAATCACAATCTGATCTCGGTCGTCCAAAACCTTGCCGTGTGAAAGCGCTCTCAGGCATGATCTAGCTCAGGATGAGAGCGCTCTCATCCAGGGAGGACATCTCCCGCCGCGCGGGCCACCTCGGTCCGCTCACGCGACGAAGGAGTCTCATGCGCACGACATTCATCCGCACGGCGGTGGTTCCCACTGCTCTGCTGGCACTCTTGGCCACGGGTTGCTCGCAGCCCGCGGCAGCCCCCTCGCCCACCGCGGCGAGCACCACGGCAGCGTCCGCCGAACCGGTCACCCTGACCGTCGCCACGTTCAACGAGTTCGGGTACGAAGACCTGTTCAAGGAGTACACCAAGCTGCACCCGAACGTCACCATCACCCCGAAGAAGGCCGCCACCTCGAACGAGGCGCGCGAGAACTACTTCAACAAGCTGGCCGCAGGCTCGGGCCTGTCCGACATCGAGGCGATCGAGGTCGACTGGTTGCCCGACGTGATGCAGACCGCAGACAAGCTCGCCGACCTCGGCGGTGACGACGTCAAGGGTCGCTGGCTCGACTGGAAGTCGGCCGCCGCCACCACACCGGACGGCAAGCTGGTCGGTTTCGGTACCGACATCGGCCCGGAGGCGGTGTGCTACCGCTCCGACCTGTTCAAGAAGGCCGGCCTGCCCACCGATCGTGAAGAGGTCGCCAAACTGCTGCAGGGCGACTGGAACAAGTACTTCGAGGTCGGCAAGCAGTACGTGGCCAAGTCCGGCGGCGTGGCCTGGTACGACTCGGCCGACGCGATCATGCAGGGCCAGATCAACCAGGTCGCGAACGCCTTCTCGTCCACCCAGCCCGAAGAGACGCTGATTCCGCTCGACCAGAACCAGCCGGTCAAAGACATGTACAACTCGATCCTCAAGGCCTCCGTCGACGACAAGCTGTCGGCCAACCTGCAGCAGTGGAGCACCGACTGGGTCAACGCCTTCCAGAAAGGCAAGTTCGCCACGATGCTCTGCCCGGGTTGGATGCTCGGCGTCGTCGAGGGCAACGCCAAGGGCGTCGAGGGCTGGGACATCGCCAACGTCTTCCCCGGTGGTGGCGGCAACTGGGGCGGCTCGTACCTGACCGTTCCCGCGCAGGGCAAGAACACCGCAGCCGCCCGCGAGTTGGCCGCCTGGCTGACTGCTCCCGAGCAGCAGATCAAGGCGTTCAAGGCCAAGGGCACGTTCCCGAGCCAGGTCGAGGCGCTGAAGAGCCCTGAGTTGCTCGGCGTGACCAACACGTTCTTCAACAACGCGCCGACCGGCCAGATCCTTGCCGACCGGGCCAACGCGGTCACCGTCAACCCCTTCAAGGGCCCGCAGTACTTCGCCGTCCGGCAGGTGATCGCCGATGCGATCAACCGCGTCGACGTGACCAAGAAGCAGGACGCCGCGACGTCCTGGGCCCAGGCGGTCAAGGAGTTCAACGCCCTCGGCTGACAGCCGCCGACGCTGAACCCCCGGGTCCTGGACGGGGCGGTACCACCGCTCCGTCCAGGCTCCCGCCGGCACCACGCAGTCGCCGGACACCCGCGCTTGCCGCACACCGGCCGC
>DAOSUG010000497.1:0-2282 GCA_035378545.1 Micropruina sp.
TCGAAGGCCTTCCCGTCGAGGTGGTGAGCTCGGACGAGCCGGGGGTCGTCAGCTTGACCAGTTGGGCTAACGACGGCTCTATTGTCACGCTCACGTGGGATGAGACCGCAGGATCGGTCCACGTACGCTGGACTGAGGCCGACGAAGAGCGATTGGTCCTCGAGCGAGAGACGGTGTCCAAGGTGTCCGTGCGCGAGGACCACGGTCGGATCGAGTTCTGGATCTGGTCGGACGCCGGTGGCGTAGTTGGGCAGTTGCTCGTCCGTGTCGGTGATCATGTCGGCGTTTCGGACGCACTGCTGCGCAGATAGCCAGATCAGCTGCCGCTGGCGAGGACCTCCAGCCTGGTTTGGTGACGAGGGCGGGATCTTCGCTGTTCAGCTCTGAGACCGCCGGCCGTTTGGCTTGCTCGCGCCGCGAGATCAGTGGGAACTACTGATCTACTTTTGGTGCTACCGAGAGTCGGGACTGTACTTTCAACGGTGTAACTCCGATCAGTGAGGTACATCATGAGCACGCAGGTTGAGCCGGTCGTCGTCGAGGCGGCCGAGTTGGAGGAGCAGCAGGTGGCGATGGTCGAGCAGCCGCCGTTGGTGGTGGACAAGCAGCTTAGCTGGTTGGGCCCCTCCCCAAAGCCAGAATATCCAACTCTGACTAGCTAGAGACTCAGCGTTAACGATCTGGGCGCGGAAGGAACTGAGATATGGAGAAAAATTCGCAAGGATCCTCGATACTGTCAAGATTCGTTAAGAGGGTTGCCGGCTTGTGTGTTTCGCTCTCCTCACAGCGACACTTCTTCATCTGGCGACAAACTGGATGGGTGCCGGTCTTTGGGATTCTTATGATAATGCCGATGCTGATCGTGGCGGTTATCCCGTCGTGGATTGGGCCTTGGGTCTTCTATACAGTCGGTTTCTTCGCTCTGGCCCCCTTTTTGGATGGATTGATAGTATACCTAGTCGATCGACCCCGCCGTATGGATAGGCAATGAGTGGTACATTTTGCCAACTTCCGGGCGTCGATTCCACGAAGTGCGACGTCATTGCGCAGGATCGCACTGGCGCGGAGTGCAGAGTGCAGAGGAAGTGAGGTTGACCCCATAACCCGTGTCCAGGTTACGGGGCCAACCTCAGAGTGCTGTCGTGGGCGATCCTTTCGCGACGAGGAACGAGCTGCCAAACACACTTCCGCCCATGTCCGTCAGCTCGGTTGCCATCTCCCCGACTAGAGTCTCTCGGCCCGACGCCAGGGTCGAGACGTGTCCGGGCTATCATCTGATCATCTCGTCAGATGAAAGGAGATCATCGTGACAATCCAGGGCCTGGATGGGTGCGCGGTGCCGCAGGTGCATCCCGACAAGGTGCGGTTGGTCACGATCAACGCTCCCGATGCGGACGAACTGGCCAGGGTCAGCGCGGTGTTCAAGTTGCTGGGCGATCCGACGCGCACCCGACTGCTGTACGCACTGCTCGAGGCCGGCGAACTGTGTGTGTGCGACCTCGCCGCCGCCACCTCGACCGCCGAGGCGACCGTGTCGCAGGCGCTGCGGCTGCTGCGCGCCTCGTCCGTGGTCACCGGACGGCGCGAGGGCCGCAACGTGTTCTACCGCCTCTCGGACGCGCACGTGCGGCTGCTGCTCGACGTGACCCGCGCTCACATCACCCATGGCGGCCCGGAGACCCTGCGCGACGGGGACGGGAGCCTCCGGTGAGTCATTCGCATTCGCACGATCACGCGGGCGCGACCGGGCGTCACCGCTGGCGGCTGGCGGTCGCCTTCGTGCTGGTGGCCGGCTTCTTCGTGGTCGAGTTGCTGGCGGCGTGGAGCTCGGGTTCGCTGGCCCTGCTGTCGGACGCCGGACACATGGCCGCCGACGTGACCACGCTGGGCGCCGCCCTGATCGCCACCCGGCTGGCCACTCGCAAGGACACCACCGGACGGCGCACCTTCGGCTCGTACCGGGCCGAGGTGTTCGCCTCGGGGCTGGCGGTGCTGCTGATGATCGGCGTCGGCATCTACATCGCGATCGAAGCCGTCGGACGGATCGGGGCCGCGCCCGAGCTGGCGTCCGGGCTGATGCTGGTGGTCGGCGTGCTGGGTCTGATCGTGAACGCGATCTGTCTGATGCTGTTGCGCGCCGGGGCGGCCGAGAGCCTGAACGTGAAGGGCGCCTACCTCGAGGTGATCGCCGACCTGCTCGGCTCGATCGGTGTGATCGTGGCGGCCGTGCTGGTCCGGTTCACCGGCAGCGCCTGGTGGGACACCGTGATCGCCCTTGCCAT
>DAOSUG010000498.1:0-2264 GCA_035378545.1 Micropruina sp.
GTCCACCTCGCGCTCGGGCTCGTCGCCGAACACGAACCGGCGCCCTTCGATCTGGTCGACGGCGATACGGATGAAGTGGGTCTTCAGCGTCGGTACCCACGGCCGCAGCGGCAACTGCTCGACGCGGGCCAGGTCGTCCCACTCGGTCAACTCCTGTGCGTGACCCTTGACCACCACGCTCCAGCCCGTCGACTCCGTCCACGAATCGACTTCGAAGGCGACGCCCGAGTTGACGATCAACTGCAGCAGCTTCGAACCCTCGGCGGTGCGAAAGACCACCGCGGGACCGTCCAGCACGAAGTTGACCGGAAAGATGTCGGGCTGGCGTTCGATGACGGTGGCGAGGCGGCCCACCTGCGCGCTGCCGAGGAGTTGCCAGGCCTCGGCCTCATCCAGCCGCGTGATCGGGGGTCGGTTAGCCATACCTGATTGTGTCACTGGGTGGCCGTGCGGGCGTGGGCTACGGTCAATCCATGTCGCGGATCATCGCCGGTAGTCGTAAGGGCCAACGGTTGCTGACTCCCGCGGGGGACGCGACCCGGCCGACATCCGATCGGGTGCGCGAGGCCGCCTTCGGGGCGCTCGCTTCGGAACTCGGACGGGCGGGCGACCCGGCGTCCATGCTGGAGGGCTGCGGCTTCCTCGATCTGTTCGCCGGTTCGGGAGCGGTGGCGCTCGAGGCGGCGAGCCGTGGCGCCGCGCCCGTGGTGGCGGTCGAGAAGGAACGTCGAGCGGTCGAGGTGATTCGGCGCAACGTGCAGCAGACCGGGTTGGGGGTGCGGGTGGTCAGCGCCGGTGTTGGTGCCTTTCTGGGGGGCGAGCCGACGCCCTTCCGGTTGTGCTGGCTCGACCCGCCCTACGAACTCGGCAACGAGCGGATCGAGCCACTGGTGTCTCGCCTGGTGCAGGGGTGGCTTGCACCGGGCGGCATCGTGGTGGTCGAACGGGCGCGCCGCAGCGGTGCGTTCGAGTGGCCCGAGCAGTTGGGGGATCGCTGGCATCGTCGCTACGGTGAGACGACGTTGTTCTTCGCGACGGAAGGTGAGGCATGAGGGCGGTCTGCCCCGGATCGTACGATCCGATCACCCACGGTCATCTGAACATCATCGAGCGGGCCGCGGCGCTCTTCGGCGACGTGATAGTTGCGGTCGGACGCAACTCGGCCAAAAGTTACCTCTTCGACACCGACGAGCGGGTCGAGCTGGCGCGGGCCGTCACGTCCGGGGTGCCGGGGGTGCGCGTCGAGCCGTTGACCGGGTTGTTGGTGGACTTCTGCCGTGAACGCGACGCCGGCTACGTGGTGAAGGGGCTGCGGTTCGCGTCCGATTTCGACTTCGAGTTGCAGATGGCGCACATCAATCACCGATTGACCGGACTGGAGACGGTGCTGCTGCCGGCTTCGGCACAATGGGGCACGTTGTCGTCCACGATGGTGCGTGAGGTGGCGACGCTGGGTGGCGACGTGCGGGCCTTCGTGCCTGATGTGGTCGCCCGATCCATCGAACAGAAAAGAGACTCCCATCATGGCTGAATCGACCGCCGACCGGCTGGACGCGCTGCACACCCTGGTCCAGCAGGCGAAGGCGGTGCCTATCTCGGCGTCCTGCGTGGTCAACCGGGCAGAGGTGCTCGGCCTGATCGAGGCTGCCCAAGCGTCACTGGTGCAGGAGCTGGCCGCGGCGAAGGACGTCGCCAACGCCAGCCCGCCGGCGATCGAACGGGCGCAGGAGCAGGCCGACCAGATCGTCCGGGCGGCGGAGAAGAAGGCGGCATACCTGGTGGATTCGAGCCAGGTGCTGACCGCGGCCCGCGACCGCGCGGGCCAGCTCGAGAGCCGGGCGATCGCCGAATCGGAGGGGCTGCGCCGCGAGGCCGACGTGTACGTGGACGGCCGCATCGCCGCCATGGAGGCCGGCCTGCAGAAGCAGCTCACCCAGCTTCAGACGATCCGCGCGCGGCTGGCCACCCGTTCGGGCCTGGACGCGGACGAAACCACCACGCTGCCCAAGGTGACCGGCTGACCGTCCGCTTCCGGGACGGTTCTCCGCATGGTTCGGGACGGTCCCGGCACGGCGCCGGATGGGTCGACGTCGCACCGACCAAGGCAGGTGAGGCCGGACGGGACGGTGGAGAACCGTACCCGAACCGGTTGGGGGCCGTCTCCGAGACCCGAGCGAGCACCGTCCGCGAACCGGTCGGGAACCGTGCGTCACCGCCGATTGGCGCCGTCGCAGGCAGCCCGGTAAAGTATCCCTTCGGTCATG
>DAOSUG010000499.1:0-2246 GCA_035378545.1 Micropruina sp.
GTAACCTTCAGTACCCCTACGACTACCCGGCATCAGGAGCCTCGGAGAAAGGCATCGACGTAGCGATCGCCGTGGATATGATCCGTCTGGGGATGTCCGGCTACATGGATGCCGCGCTTCTATTCTCCCTCCGACAACGACCTCATGCCCGCCGTCGAAGTGCTCTGGCAGATGCCGAACTGTCACGTTGAAGTTGCCTCCTGGTCAGGCGCGCACCGCGTGCGCTTCCCAGGGACCCAGCAGCCCTGGTGCCACCACCTCGGCGAAGCCGACTTTCAGGCGGTGCGCGACACTTACGACTACTCGATCCGCGAGTAACCCTCGAACATGCGGACGCTAATCGACGCTAATCGGGTCTTTGCCCAGACTGTGCCCCGGTGAGCGCCGAATCGCCGCGCCAGGGCGGCGACGCTGACGCCGTTGGCACGGGCTGTTCGCATAGCGTCCACTTCCTCGTCGGTCAGCTGTGTCCGAGGTCGTCTCCTTTGTTCGGCCGACGCCTCGATGAGCACATCATCGGGCTGGTCAGCAGACTCGCCCGTACCCCCAGACCCTTGATTCCATTCGGAAACTAGCCGCTCAACCCGCTGTCGCCTGTTCCCACAGCGTTCGATGGCGTCCACCGGACGGACTGGTGCCGCCCTACGCTGCGAGCATGGGCATCTTCGGCAACGACTCCGGCGAACTCGAGAACCGCGTCCGCCTCCTGGAGGACCAGGTGACGCAGCTGTGGCGCATCGTCCAGGCGCAGCAGGGCGACGATCCGGTACCCACGGAGGGATTCGAGCAGCCCACCTGGGTACAGCCGGACTCGGACGACCCGCCATGGCTGCCAGAGGTTCGCCAACTGGTCGCCGCCAACCGAAAGATCGAGGCGATCAAACAGGTGCGTGAGCACACCGGGTGGGGCCTCAAGGAGGCGAAGAACTACGTGGACCGGCTCTGACCCTGAGCCCCGCGCCGAACGAGCAAGGTCACGATCGGGTGCCGCTGGTCGGCAGGTGCGAGAACTTCGCGATGGTGGCGTCCGCGCGACGCACCCGGGCAGGCTCCCCGGCCGGCATGATCGACGGCAGAAAGTCGTAGTCGGCGACCAGTTCGCGGGCAAGCGCATCACCCTGTGCCGCCAAGGCCCGCTGCTGCGTCCACCAGTCCGCGACGTCACCCCAGCCGGGGGTGGCCAGGGCACCGCCGAACTGCTGCACAGCCAGCCCGGCGGTCAACGCCGCGAACCGCAGCCGCACCGTCAGCGGCCAGCCGGCCAGGGTGCCCGCCACCAGCGCGGCGCCGAAACAGTCACCGGCGCCGGTCGGATCGATCGCCCGCACCGGCAACGCCCGGACCCGTGCCCACTCGCCGGTGCGTCCGTCCACGGCGATCGCCCCCTGGGCGCCCAGCGTCACCACGGCGCAGGGCACCAGGTCGGCGAGTAGCTCCAGTGCCTCCTCGGCGGTGTCCGTGCGGGTGTAGGCCATCGCCTCCCGGTCGTTGGGCATGAAGCAGTGACAGCCGGCGAGCCGGTCGAGAATGCAGGGGTCCCAGGCGCCGGTGCCGTCCCAGCCCACGTCCGCGAACACCAGCGCGCCGTCGGCGGCCAGGGGCCGCCACCAGGGATCACCGTCGAGTTCGGCGATCACCGCGCGGGCCGCGGTGCCCGGCCGCATCAGCCGGGACGCGGGGATCGGGGCCTCATGCCCATGGGTCACCATGGCGCGGTCACCGGCGTACGCCATCGAGACCGTCACCGGGGTGTGCCAGCCCTCGAAACTGGGCGACATCGAGGTATCGATTCCCTCTTGGTCGCTCAACACCCGCCGACACCATTCGCCGTAGCCGTCGTCGCCGAAACCGGCGATCAGCCCGGTGTGGAGGCCCAGCCGCGACAGCGCGACGGCCAGGTTCGCGATGCCGCCCGGGGACGAGCCCATACCGGCGGCCCACACCTCGGTGCCGGGTGAGGGCGGGGTGGGTAGTTCGGTGAACACGACGTCCAGAAACACCATGCCCGCGACCAGCACGTCGAACCGCCGACCGGTCAACGCGGCGTCCGATCGTCGATGCTCACAGCTGATCCGTCGCGGCGTTCCAGGTGGCGGCGATCCGCGCCCGCCGACGCCGCGCAGGACGCACCGCGATCGCGACGGCGGTGACCAGCACCGCAACACCGAGCACAAGCTTCACGGGTGCGAGTGTAACGACGATCATCGGTGAGCCCCTCCCCAGGACCGGACGCCCCGGCGCGCCTC
>DAOSUG010000500.1:0-2237 GCA_035378545.1 Micropruina sp.
ATCGTCTCGGGGTTGCCGAGGGTGCGCAGCGTCGCTCGGCTCAGCCTCGCGGGAGGGTTGCGTGCCACGTGGGCCATCGGTCCGCGGGCAGGTCCGTCCCTCGTCGGTTGCGCACCAGCAGTTCCTCTCGACGATCGGACGGAAAGGACCAGCCATCATGGCGATCACCGTTTACAGCAAGCCCTCGTGCGTGCAGTGCACCGCGACCTACCGGGCACTCGACAAGCTCGGCCTCGACTACGACGTCGTCGACCTCAGCGCCGACGAGGCCGCCCTCACCGACGTGCTGGCCACGGGCTATCAGCAGGCGCCGGTGGTCGTTGCCGGCGACGAACACTGGGCCGGGTTCCGTCCCGACCTGATCAAGGCGGCGGCCGGCATGGCTGCCTGACCGCGGCCATGGCCGCGCTGGTCTACTTCTCGTCGGTCTCCGAGAACACCCACCGCTTCGTCGGCAAACTCGGTCTGCCCGCCGACCGCATTCCGGTGCTGCCGGGCGAGCCGCACCTGACGGCGTCAGAGGCGTTCGTGCTGGTGCTGCCCACCTACGGCGGCGGCAACGGGGCGGGCGCGGTGCCCAAGCAGGTGATCAGGTTTCTCAACGACCCCGGCAACCGGACGCTGCTACGCGGCGTGATCAGCGCCGGCAACACCAACTTCGGCGCCGCCTACTGCATCGCCGGCGAGATCGTGGCCCGCAAGTGCCACGTTCCGCACCTCTACCAATTCGAACTGATGGGCACGCCCGACGACGTCGAGGCGGTCCGCGAAGGGCTCACATCGCAATGGCTACCACCCTTTTCCACGAACCACAGCTCAACGACACCGGCGTAGCAGCCGCGCCCGCCGAGGTCGACTACCACGCGCTGAACGCGCTGCTCAACCTCTACGACGCGGACGGCCGCATCCAGTTCGAGGCCGACCGGCAGGCCGCGCACCAGTACTTTCTTCAGCACGTCAACCAGAACACCGTGTTCTTCCACTCGCTGAAGGAGAAACTCGATTACCTCATCGAGCAGGGCTACTACGAACCGCAGGTGCTGGCCCACTACGACTTCGACTACGTCAAGTCGCTGTTCAAGCGTGCTTACGCGGTCAGGTTCCGCTTTCCCACCTTCATGGGGGCGTTCAAGTACTACACCAGCTACACCTTGAAGACGTTCGACGGCAGCCGCTACCTGGAACGCTTCGAAGACCGGGTCTGCATGGTCGCGCTCACCCTCGCGGCCGGCGACCGTGGGCTGGCCGAGCAGATCGTCGACGAGGTGATGGCCGGACGCTTCCAGCCCGCCACCCCGACGTTCCTCAACGCCGGCAAGGCGTCACGGGGCGAACTGGTGTCGTGCTTTCTGCTGCGGGTGGAGGACAACATGGAGTCGATCGCCCGGGCGATCAACTCCTCGCTGCAACTGTCCAAGCGGGGCGGTGGCGTGGCGTTGTCGCTGACCAACATCCGCGAGGCCGGCGCGCCGATCAAGAAGATCCAGAACCAGAGCTCCGGGGTGATTCCGGTGATGAAGCTGCTGGAGGACTCGTTCAGCTACGCCAATCAGCTGGGCGCCCGGCAGGGAGCGGGCGCGGTGTACCTCAACGCGCACCACCCCGACATTCTCAGCTTTCTCGATACCAAGCGCGAGAACGCCGACGAGAAGATCCGGATCAAGACCCTCAGCCTGGGCGTGGTCATTCCCGACATCACCTTCGAACTGGCCCGCGACAACGAGGACATGTACCTGTTCAGTCCCTATGACATCGAGCGGGTCTACGGGATGCCGTTCACCGAGATCTCGGTGACGCAGAAGTACCGCGAGATGGTGGACGACAGGCGCATCACCAAGCGCAGGATCAACGCTCGCACGTTCTTTCAGACGCTGGCCGAGATTCAGTTCGAGTCGGGCTACCCCTACCTGGTCTTCGAGGACACGGTGAACCGGGCGAATCCGATCGACGGCCGGATCACCATGTCGAACCTGTGCTCCGAGATTCTGCAGGTCTCCACCCCGTCCACCTTCAACGAGGACCTTTCGTACGCGTCGGTCGGCAAGGACATCAGCTGCAACCTCGGCTCGCTGAACATCGCCAAGGCGATGGACTCGCCGCACTTCGGCCGCACCATCGAGACCGCGATCCGGGCGCTCACCGCGGTCTCCGACCAGTCCGACATCGCCTGCGCACCCAGCATCGAGCGCGGCAACGCGATGAGCCACGCGATCGGGCTCGGCGCGATGAACCTGCAC
>DAOSUG010000501.1:0-2237 GCA_035378545.1 Micropruina sp.
GACGAGACTGTGGACGACTAGGACGTCTCCGCTCGGGCGTCAGCAACCACGTCGCCCGCGCTCGCGCTACCCACCGTCCGCCGCGCCGATGTCTGCCGGAGCAGCGGCGCACGCGTCATCCCGCGCGTGCCCCGGGATCCCGGCACAGGCAAATGGTCCCTACCCCTGGGGCTCGATGACGGGGTTACGGCGTGTGCGAAACGCTCCTCACGTGGTGATGGCGTCGTGCCATGCGCAGGGTGTGAACGACGTGACGGACTGTGATCCGATGTCGGATCACAGTCCTTCACCTTGTTTGAGACCCTGGCCGCGGGCCGGTCGTGAACCGGATCCGGCATGGCCGGATCGCCCGCGCTCGATCATCTCGACCCCAAATCGACCCTCGTCGATTGCTCCGTGGACCGAGACCGCACTCTCCTCAGCGAGCACCGCCGGCCCGCCCGGGGGCCATGACCTGCGCGATACAGTCGCCGCATGGCCGATCCGTACGCCCTTGCCGTGCAGGCCGCCGATGCCCTGCGATCCCGTTTCGGCATCGGGCACATCGATTCCGCCCTGGTGCTCCGGTTGCGTGCCGACCTGGCGGGCCACGCTGGGGCTCTGAGCGAGGACCGCTACCCGCAGTGCTTCTTGTTCAGGGCACGGCGGTACGAGATGCCGTCGCTCTTCACCTCGGCGTACACCGAGATGCACTTGCCGTTGGTCTTCGTGAGGCGGATCGGGCCCGCGTAGTAGTTGTAGGTGCCGCTGTCCTTGCCCGCCGACGATCGGCCCGAGATGCTGGCCTCCACCATCATCTTGTGCTTGCCGGGGGTGTTGTCGCGGACCAGCACGCAGTTGGTGCCGCCCTTGGCCGATGAGTACCAGACCTCGATCTGACCGTGCTTGAAGTGGTCCGCCACCTCACCGCCGGCGTACAGCTGGTACAGACCGACCCGCTTGCCCGGGCACGGCGACGCCGCCTCGGCGGACGGGGCGACCGCGACCAGGGACGAGGCGACGAACAGCGTGCCGAGCGCTAGCGAACCAAGACGAATGACCCGGGACCTCATGATGACCAACCTTTGCGTGCGGGCGAAATGCCGACACTGTAGACGATGGCCGGCCCCCCTTTCACCGCTGGCCCGAGATGACCGTCCGACGGGCCGTGGGGACGAGCAGGGTCGGGGCGGCCGCCGCGTCAACCACCGTGCGGCCGGAAGCGGCTCAGCCACCCCTGAGCCGCTGGACGACCCCTACACTGAGCGCCCATGGAGCGACGCCTGGTGCTGGTGGCAGGACCCTCCGGCAGCGGCAAGTCGCGGCTGACGCTGGCATCCGGGCTGCCGCAGGTGCGGCTGGACGACTTCTACCACGACGCCGACCACCCTGGCCTGCCGCGCACCCTCGGCATACCCGATTGGGACGACCCTGCGACCTGGAACGGCGACGCTGCGATCGCGGCGCTGGGCCAACTGCTCGCCACCGGACGCACCCACACCCCCGACTACTCGATCCCGCTGTCACGCAAGGTCGGTGACAAGAACCTGGCGATTCCCGATGACGCCCCGGTGGTGCTCGCCGAGGGCATCTTCGCGATCAAAGCTCTGCCGCTGGCGCGAGCCGCGGGCCTGGATGCGTCCGGCCTCTATCTGAACCGCCCGGGCGCGCAGGTGGCCTACTTCAGGCTCAAGCGTGACCTGAAGCAACGGCGCAAGCCACCCTGGGTGCTGGTGCGGCGTGGGCTGGCGTTGTGGCGCGCTCAGGATGAACTCAAACGCAAGGCCATCGCCAACGGCTTCCGAGCGGTGAGTTATGCCGAGGCGGAAGGACTGCTGCTACCCCGGGCGTCCGGCTGAGGAGCGCCGCTCCACGACACCCTCGCCGAGCGCCCCCAAGTATTTCTGGCCCGCGAAGCTTCGCGGGCCAGAGATACTTAGGGAGGCGTTGGGTGGACCGGCCGCGGCTCAGCCGATCGGCGCCCACTCCGGCCCGGTCTCGGCCAGCTTCGGGTCGAGCTTGGTGAAGATCGGGGTCGGCTTGGCCAGCGGCGTGCCCACGGCGATGGGCGTCGACCGCCACACCGCCTGCTGGTTCACGTAGTCACCGCGCAACACCGGGTACGGCGCGTCCGCCCCCGGCTCGGTGACCTCGACCAGTTCGGGCTGCGCGGCCCACACACCCTCACCGCCGAGCGCCTCGAACACCTTCTGCGCGGCGTGCGGCAGCAGCGGGGTGAGCAGGGTGTTGCAGTCCTG
>DAOSUG010000502.1:0-2237 GCA_035378545.1 Micropruina sp.
CCACCCACTGGTTGCTGACCCTGGCCTGCGACGACCGGCCCGGCATCGTCCATGCGGTCACGGGGGCGATCGCCGAGGCCTACGGCAACATCACCGAGCTGCAGCAGTTCAGCTCGGCGGAGTCGAACCGGTTCTTCATGCGCGTGCAGGTGCAGTCGGGATTCGACCGGTCGGTGTTCGAGCACGCGGTCAGCCCGATCGCTCGTTCGCTGGGTGCGCAATGGGTTCTTGACTACGTCGGACGCCCCCGGCGCACCTTGATCCTCGCCTCGAAGATGGGGCACTGCCTCAACGATCTGCTGTTTCGCGCCCGCTCCGGCAACCTGCAGATCGAGGTGCCGCTGATCCTCTCGAACCATGGCGACCTGGGTGGTCTCGCAGGGTTCTACGGGGTGACGTTCGAGCATCATGTGGTGCTGCCCGACACCAAGGCCGGCTTCGAGGCCCGGGTGCTCGATGCCGTTCAGCAGCACGACATCGAACTGGTGGTGCTGGCCCGCTACATGCAGATTCTCTCGCCGCAGTTGTGCGAGCAGCTGGCCGGCCGGGCGATCAACATTCACCATTCGTTTCTGCCCGGCTTCAAGGGCGCCAACCCCTACCGGCAGGCGCACAGCCGTGGGGTCAAGCTGATCGGCGCCACCGCGCACTTCGTCACCGCCGACCTCGACGAGGGGCCGATCATCGAACAGAACGTGCGCCGGGTCGATCATTCGGTGGACGTGCCCGAGCTCGTCCAGCTCGGACAGGAGCAGGAGTCGCGCACACTGAGCGACGCGGTGAAGCTGTTCGCCGAGCACCGCATTCTGCTGGACGGCCAGCGCACCGTCATCTTCCGCTGACCCAGCGCACCGACCGCATGCGGACCCGGCGTGCTGATCAATGCGCAGCACACTCGTCATCTCAATGCGCAGCACACTCGTCATCCCGGGCTTGACCCGGGATCTCGACGCACGCAGAGATCCCGGCATGCGCCGGGATGACAGAGTCACCACATCGAGGGAACGCTGAGCAATGCGCAGCACACTTCATCCCGGGCTGCCCCGGGATCCCGCCGCACACAGAGATCCCGGCTGTTCGCTCGGGATGACGGGAATCACGACTTCAGTGACGCTTTGATCAACCTGCACGATCCGTTGGTTGAGCTGGACGAACCCCTCTCACGATGGCTCGCCAGGCTCGACCAGCCTTTCCTTCGTCGGCCCGGTCAGAACTCCTCGTAAACGGCGGGGTCCTGGTCGTCGATGCGTCCATCCGGACGTCCGAGGGACGTGATCGCGGCGATGTCCGATTCGCTGAGCCGCAGGTGGACGGCCGCCAGGTTCTCGCGCTGGCGCTCGTCCGAGGCCGCCTTCGGCAGGGGGACGGCCCCGCGCGCCATCGCCCAGGCGAGCACCACCTGCCCGGGGGTGGCGTCGTACCTGGCCGCGATGCGGCCCACCAGCGGCTCGGCGAGCAGATCGTTGCCGCGGCCCAGCGGGCTCCACGCCTGCGTGATGATGCCGTGCGCCGCGTCGTGGGCGAGCAGCTCGGTCTGTGGAAAGTACGGGTGCAGTTCGATCTGGTTGACCTCGGGCAATACTCCGGTCTCGGCCTGCAGCCGCTGCAGGTGCTCGGGTAGAAAGTTGCAGACCCCGATGTGTCGCAGCAGACCCTGCTGCCGCGCCTCGATCATGGCCGACCAGGCTTCGACGTATCGGTCGCTGAGCGGGTTCGGCCAATGGATCAGGTACAGGTCGAGATAACCCAACCCGGTGCGGTAGACGCTTTCTTCGATGGTGGTCACGGCCCTTCGGTAGGCGTGGTGCCGTCCGGGCAGCTTGCTGGCGACCAGTAGCTCGGCACGGTCGCGCCCCGAGCGTCGGACGCCCTCACCGACCGCACCCTCGTTCTCATAGTTGAACGCGGAATCGATCAGCGTGTACCCGTTGCCGATAGCTCGGGCGATGGTGTCGGCGCCGGCGTCGCCGCGCACCCGGTAGGTGCCAAAACCTATCGGCGGCAGCGTCAGGCCGGTGTGGGCGGTGTGGGCGGTCATGGCTGACTCCTTATTTCTGCGGTGTGGTTCTGCGGTCACGTCGGGCGTCCCCTCCGTCCAGGCTCACCCACAGGCAGGCCCCGGCACGAGGTGTCGCCCGTCAGCGGGTAGGGGTGTAGATGCTCTCGGCGTAGCACGAGCCGTAGTAGGTCTCGAGTTGCTCCAGGGTCTCGGGGGTGTTCGGAAGCACGGCCTTGGT
>DAOSUG010000503.1:0-2229 GCA_035378545.1 Micropruina sp.
GCGGCGCAACTCGCCGCTGGTGGTCGGCCTCGGTGAGGGTGAGAACTTCGTCGCCTCGGACGTCTCGGCGTTCATCGAGTTCACCCGGCACGCCGTCGAGCTCGGCCAAGACCGGGTGGTCGACGTCACCGCCGACAGCTTCAGCGTCACCGACTTCGACGGCAACCCCGCCGACAGCCACCCGTTCGAGGTCACCTGGGACCTTTCCGCGGCTGAGAAGCAGGGCTACGACTGGTTCATGCGCAAAGAGATCTACGAGCAGCCGCAGGCGGTGGCCGACACCCTGCTCGGCCGCTACAACGAGGACGGCTCGCTCAAGCTCGACGAACTGCACATTCCCGAAGCCGAGTTGCGCACCATCGACAAGATCATCATCGTGGCTTGTGGCACCGCCTATTACGCGGGAATGGTCGCCAAGTACGCGATCGAGCACTGGACGCGGATCGCCTGCGAGGTCGAGATCGCCTCCGAGTTCCGCTACCGCGACCCGATCGTCACCCCGCTCACCCTGGTGGTGACGCTCAGCCAGTCGGGTGAGACCGCCGACACGCTGATGGCGATCCGGCACGCCCGCGAGCAGGGCGCCAAGGTGATCGCCATCTGCAACACCAACGGCGCCACCATTCCGCGCGAGTCGGACGCGGTCATCTACACCCACGCCGGCCCCGAGATCGGCGTCGCGTCCACCAAGGGCTTTCTCACCCAGGTGGCCGCCTGCTACTTGCTCGGTCTGTACCTCGCCCAGGTGCGCGGCACCAAGTACGGCGACGAGATCGCGGCCATCATGAGCGAGCTCGCCGCCACGCCGCCGCTGATCCAGCGCGTCCTGGACGAGATCGAGCCGATCAAGCAGCTCGCCGCCAAATACGCCGAGCAGCGGTCGGTGCTGTTCCTGGGCCGGCACGTCGGGTACCCGGTGGCCCTGGAGGGCGCGCTGAAGCTGAAGGAGATCGCCTACCTGCACGCCGAAGGCTTTCCGGCCGGCGAGCTCAAGCACGGTCCGATCGCCCTGGTCGAGAACCAGATCCCGATCTTCGTGGTGGTGCCGCCGCAGGGCCGCGACCAGCTGCACGACAAGGTGACCTCGAACATTCAAGAGGTGCGGGCCCGGGGGGCGTTCACCATCGTGCTGGCCGAGGACGACGACGACGAGGTCACCCCGTACGCCGACTTCATCTTCAGACTGCCCAAGGTGTCGACGCTGATGCAGCCGCTGGTGGCCACCGTGCCGCTGCAGATGTTCGCCTGCGAACTGGCCACCCTGAAGGGCTACGACGTCGACCAGCCACGCAACCTGGCCAAGTCGGTCACGGTCGAGTGATCATCGGCATCGGCATCGACGTCTGCCCGGTCGAACGGTTCGCTCGGGCCGCCGAACGGCAGCGTCTGCTGGACCGCTTGTTCACCGCGGCCGAACAGGACACCTCGATGAACCGCATGGCCGGACGCTTCGCCGCCAAAGAGGCCCTGGCCAAGGCGCTCGGTGCCCCCGAGGGACTCGGTTGGCACGATGTCGAGGTGCGCAAGACCCCTCAGGGCAAGCCCTATTTCGCCTACACCGCCTCGGTCGCCGAGCGCATCGCGTCGCTCGGCATCGGCACCGTGCACCTGTCGATCACCCACGACGCGGGCATCGCCGCCGCGGTGGTGGTCTGCGAGGCGTGAGGCGATGAGGTTCGCGTACCTGGCCGAGACGATCCGGGCCGCCGAGGCGCCGCTGCTCGAGGCGCAACCCGGGCTGTTGATGCAGCGGGCCGCGACCGGGCTCGCGTCGGTGCTGCTGCGCGAGCTTCGGACGCTGCGCGGGGGCGCGTACGGCGCCCGGGTGCTGATCGTCGCCGGCTCCGGCAACAACGGTGGCGACGCGCTGTTCGCCGGGGCCCAGTTGGCCCGTCGCGGGGTGCGGGTGCGGGCCTGGCTCACCTCTGAACGCGCGCATGAGCAGGGGTGGGCGGCCTTCATCGGCGCCGGTGGACGCCAGCTGGACGCGCTCGGCGCCCTGGCCGAGCTGGGATCGTCCGATCTCGTGGTGGACGGCGTGCTCGGCATCGGCGGACGCGCCGGCCTGCGTGAACCGGTCGCCCTGTTCGCCAAAGCCTGCGCGGACGCCGGCGTGCCGGTGGTGGCGGTCGACCTGCCGTCCGGATTGGACGCCGACTCGTGCGCGGCAGAGATCCCGGCGTCCGCCGGGATGACGGGAAGCCCGCGTGATCCCGGCCAACTCGGTCA
>DAOSUG010000504.1:0-2228 GCA_035378545.1 Micropruina sp.
GCCGAGCTCGCCGCATACTACGAACACAAGGGCGTGAGTCCGTCGACCGCCCGCCTGGTGGCCCAGGAACTCACGGAGGCCGACAGCCTCACCGCACAACTCGAGATCGAGGGCTTCGACGAGCGCACCACGGTGGCATCCGCCATCGCCGGCGCGCTCTGGGCGGGTGGGCATTTCTGCTCGGCGCGGCGGTGCCGGTGCTGATCTCGGTGGCTGCGCCCGGAAGCTGGCGGGACGAGTACACCTTGGCGGCGGTGGCGGTGGCACTGGCGATCACGTCCGTGGTGCTGGCCCGGATGGGGCATACCCGGATCTGGCAGACCCTGTTGCGCTCGGTGTTCATCGGCCTGGCGGCCCTCGGTTCGAGCTACCTGATCGGTTCGGCGTTGCTGTGACGAACGGGCGAGCGCGAGTGACGCTTGCTCGGGTCCGCTGGAGCGTGACCCCATCCGGGGTGGCGGGGGTGGCCACTGACGCGCGCTCGGGTTCCTGAGCGTGACCCTGCCGGCGGTGTCACCGGGGCCACCACCGGTGACGGGCAACTGCGCTGTGCCCCCAGCCGCGACCGCAGGCGCCGGGCACGCGGAACCGCGGCGTGGTGAACGGGAATCGTCCGTGTTGTCTGCGGGTTGCATGAGGCATGACGAGCATGCGCGCAGTGACCTATGACCAGTTCGGCGACGATTCGGTGTTGGCGGTGACCCAGCAACCCCTGCCGAAGGTGGCACCGGGCGAGGTGCTGGTACGGGTCAGGGCCGCGGGGGTGAACCCGGTCGACTGGAAGGTCATGTCCGGCGGACTGGACGCCCTGATGGAGACCCAGTTCCCGGTCGTCCCCGGGTGGGACGTCGCGGGCGTGATCGAGCAGGTCGGCATCGACGTCACGGACTATGCGGTCGGCGATGAGGTGATCGGCTACGCCCGCAAGGACTGGGTGCATGCCGGCACGTTCGCCGAGTTCGTCGCTGTTCCCCGGCGTTGCTTGGCGCACAAGCCGGCGCGGTTGAGCTGGCACCAGGCGGCCGGGCTGCCGCTCGCCGGGCTGACCGCCTACCAGGTGCTGCACCGGCTGGGCCTGGCGCAGGGCCGCACCGTGCTGATTCACGGTGGTGCGGGTGGTGTCGGCTCGATCGGCGTCCAGCTCGCGGCTGCGGCGGGCGCGCGGGTGATCGCGACGGCGTCCGAGGCGAATCACGACTATCTGCGCGAGTTGGGCGCCGAGCCGGTGACCTATGGCGACGGCCTCGCCGACCGGGTCCGCGCACTGGCACCGGACGGCGTCGACATCGTGGCCGACTTCGTTGGCGGCGTGGTGGACGCCACCGTGTCCGTGCTCGCGAAGGGCGGTGTGCATGCGTCCATCGCCGATCCGGCCGTGCTGAAAGCGGGTGGCCAGTGGATGTGGGTGCACCCCGACGCGGCCGACCTCGCGGCGCTGGCCGACCTCGTCCAATCGGGTGCGGTGAATGTCGAAGTGGCTGCCACCTTCGGCCTGGACGAGGTGCCCGCCGCCTTCGCGCTCAGCCGCGAGGGCCACACCCGGGGCAAAATCGTCATCGACGTGGCCTGAGCGGTACAACCGCGGCGCTGCCGGCGCACTGCGGGCGTGGATGCGCTGACCGGCTGGCGGCGACGCTGTTCATCGGCCTCGCGGCCATGGGTTTCAGCTATCTGGTGGGGTCGGTACTGCTGTAGCGCGCATCGTCCGGCGCGTCAGGCACGCACGGCTGGAGGACCTGCTCAGTCGCCGGCCGACCACGTGGCCGCGGTGGTCCTGCGCGCTGCCCCGGTCAGTGGCGGTCGCAGAGCGGCCAGCCGTTCCAGACCGGCCTCCAGCACGCTTGGCTCGTGCCAGATCGGAACTCGGATCATCGTTTGCTGTCCATCGTTGGCCGAGAAGGTGGGCCCGGCGACCATCCAGATACCCGCACGTCGGGCATGTTCGGCCAGCGCGGTCGCCTCGACGCCGGTGTCGAAGCACTCAGCGCCCGCGGGAGCTCGAACGTGACGATCGAAGCGCTCCGGCCTTGATGCCTTAATGCCCCACCGTCTTTGAACAGACACTCATCACCACGCCCACCGAAGCGCTCAGCCGGATCCACTGGCGTGCAGGCCGATCGCCGGCCTGCGTTCTTGACGAGTTTCTTGCGGCCAAGCCGTGTGCTCATTTGGGTCTGTTCCTTGGAACGGGCAGAAGTCGCGGGGTTACAGCGCGTTCTGCAGAATGG
>DAOSUG010000505.1:0-2213 GCA_035378545.1 Micropruina sp.
CATCGCGCCGGTCAGCGCCGTGGCTATCGGCAGCCAGACCACGGTGAACATCCAGCAGAAGTCGAGTACGAACAGCCCCTGCGTGACCGTGGCGACGTGTTCGAACAGGCGATGGTGCGCGCGCCAGAACACCGAGATGATCACGAAGCTCAGAACGAAACTGACCAGCTGACTGCGATGCGCACCCAGCCAGTGCAGGGTGTCGCCCTCGTCGGGGGCATCGCCGATGCTCTCCATCAAGGGCAGGATCAACAGCGTCATCGCGATCGCCACCACCGCGTCGGTGAAGAACACCAGGCGTTCGGCGGGGGGCACCCGTGGTCGGTTGGAGGCGGCGGGGGTGTTGCCGGTCATGGTGAGCAGCGTAGGCCAGCCCGGGCGATGCGCGCGCGGCACCACATTGTCGCGGGGTGAGAATGTGGGGCTGCCCAGCGCCTCGAATCTTGTGCAGACTATCCCCATGATCACCATCACAGTGAAGTGGGATGTGAAGCCCGAGTACGCCGACGACTTCATGGAGTTGACCCGCGAGTTCACCGAGGGCACCCGCGCCGAGCCGGGCTGCCTGTGGTTCGACTGGTCGCGCAGCGTCGACAACCCGAACGAGTACATCCTGATCGAGGCGTTCCGCGACGGTGAGGCCGGCGGGCAGCACGTGAACAGCGATCACTTCGCCAAGGCGATGGCCACCCAGGGCCAGTACGCGGCCAGCCGTCCGAAGATCATCAGCTACGAGATCGACCAGGACGGCTGGAACGAGCTCGGCGAAATCCAGATGCCGGGCGAGTGAGAGCTGAGCCTGGATCCAGGCTCAGCCGGGGTAGCCGTGGCGGCGTAGCACGTCGTCCACGAAATCAATGAGTTGCGGCTTGGCGTCGGTGTTGGCGTACTTCACGCTCACCGACCCCTTGTCGCCGAACGCGCCCTTGATCGACTGTTGCGCGGCCGCGACCAGGTCGAAGTCGATTGCGTGCGCCGAGAAATGCCCCTTGGCTGCGGTGAACATCACGTAGCCCTTGAGGTAGCTGTCGGTGAACTTGAACATCGGCGTCGACCGGAACATCACCAGCGGCAGGTCCGGACAATGCTGTTGCACGTGGGCCCAGAACTCCTCCAGCCACGGACGTCCGGGCTCGGGGGCGGCGTCCAGATACTGCTGCGGCGTCTCGGCACCCATCACAACCCCCGGCGCCGCGGGTCTGCTGCGATCATGGGGTCACATTGGCACGCCCGGCGCAGGTCGGCAAGGTGCGTGCCCCTGACCAGCCGGAGGTGTCATGTTCTTCACGCGCAGTTCTGATCCCGTCGACCTGTCCGGACGGACGGCGGTGGTCACCGGCGGCGGCACCGGTCTGGGTGCGGCCATCACCGCCCTACTGGCCGGACGAGGCTGCCGGGTGCTGATCGGCTCGCGCAACGAAGAACGGGTGACGAAGGCCGCCGCGCAGTGGCGCGCGGACGGTCTGGCCGTGGACGCGCGGCGCTGCGACGTCACCAGTCGCGAGGACGTGTTCGCGCTGCGCGACGCGGCCCTGACCAGCACCGGACGCCTCGACCTGTGGGTCAACAACGCCGGCCGGGCGGGCGCCTTCGGCCCGATCCGGCTGACCCCCGAGAGCGACTTTCTGGCCACCACCGACACCGTGATCCGGGGCACCTACTTCGGCTCGCTGGCCGCCCTCGACGTGATGGTCCCCCAGGGTGCCGGCGACCTGATCAACCTGCTCGGACGCGGTGACGACGCCCCCGTCACCAACCAGGCGGCCTACGGATCGGCGAAGACGTGGGTGCGGGCCTTCACCCGGGCGCTGGCGTCCGAGCAGAAGGGCAGCGGCGTGCGGGTGCATGCCTTCAATCCCGGACTGGTGCGCACCGACATGCTGGGCCGCATCGACGCCGTCCGGGGGTATGGGCAGGGACTGGCGCGGTTCCCGTCCGTCGTGGCGACTCTGGGGCTGGATCCCGACGAGGCAGCGCGGCCGCTGCTCGACCTGATCGGCAGCGACCGCCTGGAGTACCGCGGCACCGAACCGGTTCGCCTGCTCGGCGCCGCGACAGGCAACCTGCGTCGCCGGATGAAGCACGGCCGCTCCGCGCCGGAGCCCATCGAGGTGACCGAGGTGGAGCCCCGTGCGGTCGATCAACCCCCTACGCCCGCCTAAGTATCGTGCGCCTGCGAAGCTTCGCGGGCGCACGATACTTGGGCGGGCGTT
>DAOSUG010000506.1:0-2190 GCA_035378545.1 Micropruina sp.
CGTGGGGATCGTGTTCTTCCTCGGCTTGGTGATCGCGATCGCTTCGCTGGTGGCGGGCCGGATCGTGAACATGCCGCACGCCACGAAGATGGGCATCGTCGGCATCGTCATGGTGATCGTCGGCGCGATCGCGTACGTGGTCGCCCCTGGGATCGTCAACGGCATCCTCGGCAATGGCTGCATCTAGGGAAACGCTGATCAATGTTCGAGCTGTTGCGCTCGGGTGGTGGCGTTGTTGACTGTGTTGGTCGGTTGATTGTGGCTGTGGCTAGGTAGAATGGTGTCATGAAGGGGTCGCAGCCGAGTTTCACTGATGCCGAGTACAGCCGTCGCCGCAGGGTGACTCGTCGGGAGGAGTTCCTGACGATGATGGACCAGGTGATCCCGTGGGGTGAGTGGGTGGGGTTGATCGAGCCGCACTATTACAACAAGACGCGGGGCCGCAGGCCGGTGCCGATCGAGACGATGCTGCGGATGTATCTGTTGCAGGTGTGGTTCAACCTGTCCGATGAGGCGGTGGAGGACCAGATCAACGACTCGTATGCGATGCGCCAGTTCATGGGACTGGACTTCGCCGTGACGCAGGTCCCGGACGCCACCACCCTGCTCCACTTCCGTCACCTGGTGGAGAAGCATCAGTTGGGGGAGGCGATGTTCGCGGCGTTGAACCGGCTGTTCGAGGCCAACGGGTGGATCATGCGCGGGGGCAGTGTGGTGGACGCCACGATCATCAACGCCCCGTCCTCGACGAAGAACGCGGCGGGGGTCAGGGATCCGGAGATGCATCAGACCCGCAAGGGGAACCAGTGGTACTTCGGGATGAAGGCCCACGTCGGGGTGGATGCCGGGACCGGCTACGTCCATACGGTCACCGCCACGGCCGCGAACGTGCACGACCTCGAACAGATCGCCCACCTGGTGCGTGCCGATGATCAGATCGTGTATGCCGATGCCGGCTACCAGGGTGTGGAGCGGCGACCCGACATTGTGGCTGACGGGCACCTGTCGACGGTCGAGTGGCGGGTCGCGGCCCGTAAAGGGGTGTTGAAGACGATGCCCGGGCCGGACCGGCAGATGGAGTCCCGCAAGGCGTCGGTGCGGGCCAAGGTGGAGCATCCGTTCCTGATCCTGAAACGCGATTTCGGGTTCGCCAAGACCCGTTACCGCGGGATGGCGAAGAACCTGAACCGGCTCCACATGGGGTTCGCCTCAGCGAACCTGCTGATGAGAGCACGGGCCGTCGCGATCATGGCCGGGTAGTCGGGCGGCAGCCTGCCCGAAACCGGCCGCAGACCCCGGAATCGGGAACCTGCAGGAGGCCGGGAGCCCGCTCACCCACACGAGAACGCCCACTCAGCGTCCGCGCGCCAACAAGCCCCAATGATCAGCGAATCCTTAGGAGTTCCGGCTGGCCGTGCATCAGGGCTTTGATCCGAGGGAAGTCGGTGGGCATGGTGACGTTGCGTCCGATCAGGTCACAGGTGTCGGCGACCAGACTTCCGTCCGCATTCAGGAACCATTCCACCTGGTCGGCCGGGATGTCGGTGACCAGCAGGTCGAACGCGGCCGCTACCTTGCTCGGGTAGTAGTTGAAGAAAGTTCGCGGCGAGACCCCGACCTCGGCGCAGATCTCCTCGACAGTGACGCTTTGCGGGCCGCGCTCGGCAACCAAACGGAGGGCCGTCTCGTGAATCGCCGTCCGCGTCGCCGACTTCTTGCGCTCGCGCAGACCACTGACCGGTTCGCTGGTCACCTGCGTCATGCGAGTCCCTCCAGAGCGTCCGACTTCTCCTGCAGCGCGGAGCGGGTGCGCAGCGGCGGCACCTTGAAGAACAGGGTGACCACGAAGGCGAGCACCATGACCCCCAGCCCCACCCAGTAGATCGTAATCACCGAATCGCTGAAGCCCACCATGAAGGGTTGGGTGAGCCGCGGGTCGGCCCCGGTGAGGAACGAGGTGTCGCTGGTGCTGCTGTCGGTGTTCACGTCGCTGCCTGCGGCGTCACCGTTCTTGATCGTCTGCACCAGTGTCGGCGTGAGCTCGTCGACCATCGCCCAGCGCTGCACCGGATCGGACCAGTCGATGGCGAGCACGCCATCCTTGACGCTCAGGTTCCGCTCGAAAGCGACCTGCTGCAAGGCCTTCGCGTAGGCGTCGGGCAGTGCCTTCTTGACGGCTTTGTCGATCAG
>DAOSUG010000507.1:0-2185 GCA_035378545.1 Micropruina sp.
GGTGGAGAGCCGTCACCAGCCCACGATCGGGTTCGTGTCGCTGGCCGAGGTGGCCACGGGCGTGGCCCAGCGGGTCGGCGTTCGGCGTCCGGAGGCACCCCTCGCGGTGTTGATCGGACCGCGGGCCGTCCACGACCTGCAGCCGCAGGTCGCCGACCTGAAGCAGCGGCACGACGTGCTCGAACTGGGCCGTCGCCGGCTGCCCAGCCTGCTGGTGCGGTTCAGCCGCACCGATCAGGGCCTGTGGTCTCAGTTGATGGCCTTCGCCGGCGACTTGGGGCTCGAGCGCGTCCGTGAGGTCGCCGGACTGGTAGCAGGGAGTTGAGATGCCCACCGAACTGACGCTGTTAAGTGAGGTCGAACCGAGCCTCGAGGCGATCGTGACGATCGCCGCGACCGTGCACCCCGACGGAGCCTACGTGCAGTACCGCGGCGGTGACATCAAGCAGTTCGTGGACGATTCGGGCACCCCGCTGCTGTGCCTGTTCGGCACCCGTCCGGTGATCGAGGCGCGCGAGGCGGCGGCGGCATTGGCCGACCCGCCGGCAGCCTTCGGGCTGTGGACGGACCTCACGCTGCCGTTCGGCGACGACGGCAGGGGGCGGCGGCTGGCCGAGGCGATCGCAGCCGGCCTGCGCGGCCGGCTCGCGGAACGGAACTGAGGGGAGCGACACGTGTCGAATTGGAACATCCAGCCGACCGAGGTGCAGACCGTCCTGACCACCGTGCAGACCAAGTCGGACACGCTGGGCAAGGCGTTGACCGAGGAGAAGTTCACGGCGATCGGCAACGGGATCATCTGGGGCAGCGTGCTGACCGAAGAGGTGAGCAAGGCCGTCAATCAGGTGATGACCGAGCAGGGCGAGAACCTGCGGGTGATCCAGAACCACATCGGTGCCGGGTCGGCCGGGGTGGCCAACGCCACCATCGCCTACAACAACGGTCAGCTCGACATGGCTGCCACGTTTCAGAGCGAGGCCGTCAAGGCCGCCGACACCGGCAACTTTCAGTACTTCGCCGACCACGGATACCAGGGGTAGAGCCACATGATGACGTGCACGGACGGTGGTGGCGGCAGCAGCAACGGTGCCACCGGCGGCGACGGCCTGGTCGACCCGGCCGGCCTGATCGCCAAGTCGGCGGATCTGGACAGCACCGCGATCACGGGCGCGGCCGACGGCATCAGGTCGATGGGCAGCACCGTCGACACGCAGACCGATGCCATCAAGACCGAGTGGAGCACCAAGCTCCCCGGTTGCTACGAAGCGCCCGAGCAAGAGACGGTCTACGCCCTGATGACCGAACCGGCCACCGCGTCGGAGCAGTTGAAGACCACCTTCGAGGCGATGGCCGGCTTTCTCGACACCTATGCCGCGGCGCTCGAGGCGATCAAGCCCGACCTGTCCGACTGGGAGACGCGGGCCCAGGCCTTCCGTGACCGCGTGATCGACGGCGTCTGGGTGAACAAGAACGAGGCCAAGGACTCCAGCCTGCTCGACGACGGCGTCGCGCTGTGGAACAGCATGTGGGGCAACGAGCAAGAGAAGGTCAAGGTCAGCTGGAAGGAGGACACCGGCACCGTCGAAGAGAATGAGGCCTACATCGACGAGATCGCGGCCATCTACGCGCGGGTGTCGAAGGCCGCATCCATCTGTGCCACCTCGATCAACGGGCTGACCAGCCTGCCGGCGGACAAGAAGGTCATCCCGCCGGTCCCCAAGGAGGCGTTCACCAATCCCGAGGCGCCCATGCCGTGGGGCTACGCGGCGCAGGAGGAGCGCAACTGTCGCGAGTCCACCGGCGAGGGCTTCTATCAGTTCGGCAAGGGCACGGTCGAAGGGCTGGGTTCACTGATCAGCTACAACCCCGAAACCGGTGATTGGGGTGACTGGGGGCATGCCGGACAGGCCTGGATGGGCACCGGCAACCTGCTGCTGTCACTGGCGGTGACCGCGAGCCCGGTCGCCCAGTTGCTGAACGGTGCGCTCAAGATGACCGGCAACGGCGACAGCGCGGTGTCCCAGTGGATCGACGAACGCAACCAGATGACCGCCACCGTCGGCGCGGGCCTGGTCGGCATCGACCTGAACGCCGATGATCCGTTCCACAAGTGGAAGGAAGACGGCGTCGCCACCTTCACCGAGTCGTTCCTCAACGTGGGCACCATGTTCATTCCGGGCGCCGG
>DAOSUG010000508.1:0-2185 GCA_035378545.1 Micropruina sp.
CGCACGTCCTTGGTCGAGCTGGGCGCACCGAGCCGGTGGTTGCGGGTGAGCCGGGTGACCAGCGGCGAGGTGCGTGAGTACACGGCGGCGCCGTTGGTGGCCGGCGCTGCGGGTACGGCGGCTGTGGGTTCACCGACGTAGGTGGTCTGTGCGGGCGGCGGACCGGACGGCGGGTCGGCCTGGTCGAGCCAGCCGACCACCCGGTCGAACCAGGCGTCGGCGGGTTCGCTGTCGCCCGGTTCGCACTCGCCCCGCTCGGTGATCCGCACCGCGCCCAACTCGGCCAGCCGCTCGTCCAGCCGGCGCCCGTGACCACAGAAAGTGGCATAGCTGGAGTCGCCGAAGGCCAGCACGGCGAAGCGCACGTCCGGCAGGGGGGCGACGCCGGCGCCGGTGAGGTCGGACCAGAACCGCTCCCCGTCATCGGGCGACTCGCCGTCGCCGAACGTGCTGGTCACCAGCAGCACCACCGAACTCGACTGCAGGCGCACGGCGTCGAAGGAGTCCATCTCGACCAGGTCGACCTCGAAGCCGGCGCCGCGCAACTGGCCGGCGTAGCGGGCGGCATGGTCCTCGGCGTTGCCGGTCTGGGACGCCCACAGCATCACCACCCGCCGCCGGGGGGCCTCCGGCGCCTCGGGTGCGGCCGGGAGCTGCGCCGGACCGACGACACCGGCCAGCCAGCCCTCGACCCAGGCCCGGGTGTCGGCATCGAAGGGGGCCGCCGCGGGCAGCACCGGGGCCTCGGGCGAGGGGTCCTGCTGCCGGGCCCACAGCAGGCCCTGCAGAAACTGCGCCTGGGCGGTGGTGAACGCCGGCGGCGGGGCGGGGGTGAGTCCGATGCCGGCCAGCGCGCTCTCGCGCCAGCGGGCGGACGACGCGGTGGCAGCGGCGGTGGCAGCGCCGGAGAGCGGCATCGGTTCCGGCGCCCCGGGCACGAGCACGTCCGGTGCAGCGGTGGAGGGTTGGGTCGTGACCGGATCGGGCGCGGGTCCGACCCGGGTCAGCCGCACGGCTGCCACCTTGAACTCGGGCTGGAACGAGGTGGGATCGACGGCGTCGGAGGTGACCGCGTTGACCGCCAGGTACTCGCCGAAGGTGTCGTTCCAGTGGAACGGTGCGAACAGGCCGCCGGGCTGCACCCGGTCGGAGACGACGGCGGGCAGCACGGCGCGGCCGCGGCGGGAGGCGATCTCGACCAGGTCATCCTCGGCGATGCCGAGCCGGGCCGCGTCGTCGGGATGTACCTCGATGAAGGGGCCCGGGCTGAGCTTGACCAGTTTCGCCACCTTGCCGGTCTTGGTCAGCGTGTGCCAGTGGTGCTGCACGCGGCCGGTGTTCAGCACGAACGGGTAGTCGTCGTCGGGCAACTCCTTGGCGTCCATGTGCGGTCGGGCGAAGAAGTTCGCCCGTCCGCTCGGGGTCGCAAACGCCAGCCGGGGACGCACCCCGTCCGGGCGCTCGACGGGCAACTGGCTGATGCCGTCGTTGAGGTAGCGGACGGGGTTGCGGCCGTCGTCGACGACATCGGCTTGCGCGCCCGGGGCCAGCGGCGGGGCCGGCCACTGCACGGGCGTGGCCCGCAACCGGGAATAGGTCACGCCGCGCAGGTCGTAGCCGGTGCGCGGGTTGCTGAAGCCCTTGAGCTCGTCGAAGACCTGCTCGGCGCTTTCGTGGCCGAACTGCTCGCCGTAGCCCATCGCGCGGGCCATCTCGGTGATGATCCGCCAGTCCGGCAGCGCCTCGCCGACCGGGTCCACCGCCTGCTCGAGCAGGGTCAGGTTGCGTTCGGAGTTGACCGTGACGTAGGTCGACTCGGCCCACAGCGCTGCCGGCAGCAGCACGTCGGCGTAGGCGTTGGTCTCGGTGTCGAGAAAGGCGTCCTGGGCGATCACCAACTCGCAGCGTTCCAGCCCCGCGATCACCTGGGAGCGGTTGGCGACCGAGGCGACCGGGTTGGTGCAGATGATCCAGCAGGCCTTGATCTCGCCGTCGGCCATGCGGCGGAACATGTCGATGGTGCCGGTGCCGACGTCGGTGCGCAGGGTGCCCGGGGCCAGTCCCCAGGCCTGCTCGGTGAAGGTGCGGTCGTCGGCGTCGAGCACGCTGCGCTGGCCCGGCAGGCCCGGACCCATGTAGCCCATCTCGCGGCCGCCCATCGCGTTGGGCTGGCCGGTCAGCGAGA
>DAOSUG010000509.1:0-2148 GCA_035378545.1 Micropruina sp.
CACCGAAGAGGTGAGGCTGGCGCACGACTCGATCACCTCATACCTGGCCGCGCTGGGCCCGGAGCCCGGTGTCGTGGTGGCGGCCGGCACCGGCGTGGTGACGCTCGGCGTGGGCGCGTCCGGCACGCAACGGGTGGACGGTTGGGGTTACCTGCTGGGTGACTGCGGCAGCGGCTACTGGCTGGGCCGCGCGGCCCTGCACCACGCGCTTCGGGCCTACGACGGCCGGGGTCCGGCGACGGCACTGACGCAGGTGCTGATCGACGCGTTTCCGCAGCCCGAAGGTGCCTACATCGAGTTGCAGACCGACCCTGACAAGGTGCGTCGCATCGCCGGCTTCGCCCGGGCCGTCTGCGAACTGGCCGCGACGGACGAGGTCGCCGCGTCGATCTGTCGTGAGGCGGGCGATGAGTTGGCGCTGTCGGCCTACGCCGCGGCCCGCCGGGTCGCCCTCGGCGACGACGTGCGGGTCTGCCTGATCGGCGGCGTGTTCGAGGCCGGCGCCGTGCGAGCGGCCACCGAGGCTGCGCTGCGCACGCGGGTGCCCGGCGTGCGCATCGTCGCACCCTTGGGTGAGGGCATCGACGGTGCCGAAGAGCTGGCCCGGATCGAGCCGGGTCACCCGCTGGCGAGCAGCATCGCAATCGCCCGGTCGTCCGGTACGCGGCACCTGTTCCGGGTGCAGCCCCCATTGCGTGATTACGCGTGGGGTTCGCCCACCCACATTCCCCACCTGCTCGGGCGGCAGCCGGACGGCCGACCGCAGGCCGAACTCTGGCTGGGCGCGCACCCGTCGGCGCCCGCGACGGTGGGCGGCGCAGGTCTGGACCAGGTGCTGGCCGACCGGCCCGAGCTGATCTCGACAGAGCCTGCCGCGGGAGTGCGCGCTGGGGGCGGGCCGGCCCCGCGCGGGCTGCCGTTCCTGATGAAGGTGCTGGCGGCGGGGCGTCCGCTGTCGTTGCAGGTGCACCCCAACCGCGAGCAGGCCGCCGAGGGCTATGAGCGTGAGAACGCGGCCGGCATCGCGCTGGGTGATCCGCGGCGCAACTACGCCGACCGTGAGCACAAGCCCGAACTGATTCTGGCGATCACGCCGTTCGTGGCGCTGTGCGGATTCCGCGCCCCGTCGCAGGCCGCGGACGATCTGGCCGAACTGCTCGCGCTCACCGGGCGCGACGGGCTGGCCGCTGAGCCGTCCGCACTGGCCGCGGACCTGCTGGGGGCGCTGCGTGAGCCCGATGAGTCGGCCGCGCTGCGCCGGGCCGTGCGGCTGTTGCTGTCGGGACGACCCGCGGTGCGCGAGTTGGCGGCCGCGGTGGTGCAGGCCGCGCACCAGCACTCCGGCCGCTATGCCGACACGGTGCGGTTGGCCGGTGACTACGGCGACGATCCGGGGGTGTTGGCGATGGCCCTGCTCAACCGGGTGGATCTGGCTCCCGGTGAGGCCCTGTACCTCGACGCCGGCAACATTCACGCCTACCTGGGCGGCCTGGGCATCGAGGCGATGGCACCGTCCGACAATGTGTTGCGCGGCGGGCTCACGCCCAAGCACGTCGACGTCGACGGACTGCTCGAGATCGTCAACTTCGCGGCGCTGCGGCCCCAGTTCGTGCCGGCGCAGACCTCGGAGAGCGACGGGGTGCGGATGGATTCGTACTGGCCTCCCGTGTCGGACTTCTCGGTTCACCGGTTGCTGGCCACCGGCGGCCCGCGCGAACTCGCCCTGACCGAGCCGGCGATGGTGATCGTCACCGACGGCAGCCTCGAGGTGAGTGCCGGCAGCGAGCGACTCGTGCTGCAGCGCGGCGACAGTGCCTTTCACGCCGCCGGCGCACCATTGAGCGTCCGGGCGATCGAGGCCCCCGCGATCGCCTACCTGACCACAGTGGGCGTGCAGCGCTGATCAGTCGCCGCTCGAGCGTGCCCGAGACTCCTCACCCCACGGTTCCGGGGGGACGGACGCGCCGCGCGGCCCGCCGTCCGACCACACCGATGGTGGCGGCTCCGACCAGCGCCAGTGCGGCGCATGCGACGAACACGCCCGGGTACCCCCACGGCGTGCCCGCGATGGCGATCAGGGGTCCGATCAGACTGTTGCCCACCCGGCGGGTGTTGCCGAACAGCCCGGTGGCGAAGCCGGGGCCGGCG
>DAOSUG010000510.1:0-2144 GCA_035378545.1 Micropruina sp.
GGCTGGTGCTGGTCGGCGACTCCGGCGGCATGGTCTCGCCGTTCAACGGCGAGGGCATCCCCTACGCCATGGAGGCCGGCGAGGCCGCCGCCGAGGCGATCGGACGGGCGCACGCCGAGGGTGTCGGCACCAGGGCGGCCGAGAAGGCCCTCCAGGGCTACCCGTCCAGGCTCGCCGCCGAATGGGGCGGTTACTACCGGCTCGGAACGATCTTCGTGAAGCTGATCGAGCATCCGGCGGTGATGCGGCTGTGCGTGCGCTACGGACTGCCGCGTCCGGTGCTGATGAGGTTCACGATCAAGTTGCTGGCGCACCTTTATGACACCAAAGATGGTGATTGGATGGACAAAGTGATCCACTCGCTGACGACAGTGGTTCCCGCAGCATGACCGGATGGAGGCATCGATGAGTCCCTATATTCCGATCCTGGGGCTGATGGCGCTGGCCGCCGGGTTTCTGGCGATCTCGGTGGTGCTCAGCCTGCTGGTCGGCCCGCGCCGCTACAACCGGGTCAAGTACGACACCTACGAGTGCGGCATCGACCCCACCCCGGCTGCGGTCGGCGGCGGCCGGTTCCCGGTCAAGTACTACATCACCGCGATGATGTTCCTGGTCTTCGACGTCGAGGTGGCCTTCCTGTACCCGTGGGCGGTCAGCTTCGACGCCCTGGGGGTGTTCGGGTTCGCGGCCATGATGATCTTCCTGATCGTGCTGGGCGTCGCCTACTTCTACGAGATCCGCCGCGGAGGGCTGGAATGGGACTGAAATCCGGCCGGACTACATTGACCGGCGCGCACACGCAGCGGGAGGCGAACCATGGGGCTTGAGGACAAGATTCCGCAAGGAGTGCTGCTGACCACCGTCGAGGGCATCTTCGGCTGGATGCGGCAGGCGTCGTTCTGGCCGGCCACGTTCGGCCTGGCCTGCTGTGCGATCGAGATGATGACCTACGGCGCGCCCCGCTTCGACGCCGGCCGTTGGGGCCAGGAGGTGTTCCGCGCCTCACCCCGCCAGGCCGACCTCATGATCGTCTCGGTCCGCGTGTCGCAGAAGATGGCCCCCGTGCTGCGCCAGGTGTACGACCAGATGCCCAACCCCAAGTGGGTGATGGCGATGGGCGTGTGCGCCAGCTCCGGCGGCATGTTCAACAACTACGCGATCGTCCAGGGCGGCGACCACATCGTGCCGGTCGACATGTACGTGCCCGGGTGCCCGCCCCGTCCCGACATGCTGATCGACGCCATGTTCAAGCTGCGCAAGCAGATCGTGATGAAGCGTCCGATCGGGGCCCACGAGCTCGAAGAGCTCGAGGCGCAGGAGAAGGCGGCACTCGAGGCGATGGCCACCCACGAGATGAAGGGGCTGATGCGATGAGCGACAACGGTCCCGAGAAGAAGCTGCCGGGCGAGGAGAAGAGCGTCGACGAACCCGTCGAGGGTGCCGATTCGGCACCCGGCGCCGGCCTGGAGCGCGAGGACGCCCAGCCCGACGAGGCCCTGGACGCGGTGGCGCAGGTGCCGGCCGGCGTCCACGTGATCGAGACCCGCAAGGGCATGTGGTCGGACGGTTCCGGCGACACCTCCGGCTACGGACGCATCGTCCGCTCGATCGAGCTGCCGAATGCCGGCCTGCCCAGCGAGGGCTGGTACGGCGAGGCGACGGCGCGGCTGCTGCACCTGGTGCCGGACGCGCTGGTGCGCGTCGTGTTCGACCGCGGCGAGCTCACCTTCTTCGTCGCCCGCGAGAAGCTCACCGAGGTGATGGGGCAGTTGCGCGACGACGCCCAGTTGCGGTTCGAGTTTCTGCCCAGCGTGTCGGGCGTCAACTACCCCGACGACGAGGGCGCCGAACTGCACGTGGTGTACCACCTGCAGTCGATGACCCACAATCGCCGGCTGCGGGTCGAGACCACCGCACCCGACGACGACCCGCACGTGCCCAGCGTGGTGGCCCTGTACCCGGCCGCCGACTGGCACGAGCGCGAAACCTGGGACATGTTCGGCATCGTCTTCGACGGCCACCCGCACCTGACCCGCATTCTGATGCCGGACGACTGGGTCGGGCACCCGCAGCGCAAGGACTACCCGCTCGGCGGCATTCCGGTGGAATACAAAGGCGCCACCGTGCCGCCGCCCGACCAGCGG
>DAOSUG010000511.1:0-2127 GCA_035378545.1 Micropruina sp.
CGGGCGATCGGCGACCTGCCGCTGTATCAGGCGTACTTCCGCCGGCCGCTGAGGTACCAGCAGACCCACGACTGGCTGGCGGCCAACGACGGCTTTCGGCGCGATGTGCTGGCCCGGCTGCGCGCGGACGGCCCGCTGCGGACCGGTGAGATCGCCGACACGGCGTCCGCGTCGTGGCGGTCGACCGGCTGGACGAACAACCGCAACGTCACCCAGCTACTGGAGCTGCTGGTGCGACTGGGTGAGGTGGCGATCGCCGGACGCGAGGGTCGTGAGCGGTGCTGGGACCTGGCCGAGAGGGTGTATCCGGCCGACCTGCCGGTGATCGACCTCGAGACCGCGCAGCAGCGACGCAACCTGCGCCGACTTCAGGCGCTGGGCATCGCGCGGGCCAGGCAGACCGAGGTGCCGCTGGAACGCATGGACGTCGGCGATGCGGGCGAGCCCGCCGTGGTCGAGGGTGTGGCGGGGGAGTGGCGGGTCGATCCGCTCGGCCTGGACGAACTGGCCGTCCCGTTCGAGGGTCGCACCGCCCTGCTGTCGCCCTTCGATCGACTGGTGTTCGACCGCGTCCGCGCGCAGGAGTTGTTCGGCTTCGAGTACGTGCTCGAAATGTACAAGCCGGCTGCCAGTCGGCGCTGGGGGTACTTCACGCTGCCGATCCTGCACGGCGAGGACCTGATCGGAAAGCTGGACGCCAAGGCCGACCGCAAGGCCGGGGCGCTGCGGGTGTTCGCGGTTCACCGCGACGGCGAGTGGTCACGTTCGGCCGTGGCGGACGTGCATGCCGAGATCCGGTCCCTGGCGGAATGGCAGGGGTTGGAGTGGGACGGCGCGCCGGGGTGAACTGCTTGGTGCGGGCAGAGATCCCGGCTGTGAGTCTTTGGGATTACAGAGCGTCCGGGGGGATGCCGGAGCGTCCGCGGGGTGACGGAGTGCCCGCGGGGTGACGGAGTGCCCCTCGTCATCCCGGCGAACGCCGGGATCTCGTTCAGCTCGACAGCTACTTGCAGGTCAGGTCAGGTCAGGCGGCACGTCGGGGCCGATCAGAGCCCGCCGGTCGTCCGCCCAGGGACGGACCGGATGTGCGGCACGCCACGGCCACCAGCGACTCCGGCGCCAACGGGTCCGACAACCGGCTCAGCTGCTGGCTCTGCTCGCTGCATGAGGGTGCACCCAGGAGCGGGCACGCCCTAGCGGACCGGCCCGAATCCGACCCGCCCGGCGGGCCGTGGTGCCGCGCCGCGTGGTGCTTGGCGCCTACCCCGGCGCCATGGAATTCCGCAGCGCCGTGGGTGATGTGCTCGATCCCACCCTGGGACCGTCCGCACTGCGCCAGTTCGGCGTCGCGAAGCGCGCCGGAGCATCGAGTCCGCTCATGCCAAGCGGCTCAGTTCGTCAGTGCCCACTGGATCGTGACGAGGTTGAGGGCGACGATCGCAGCGACGATCGTCCAGTTCACCACCCGCAGCCACGGTGCGTCCACGTGCTCCCCCATCAGCCGGCGATCACCGGTGAAGTCGGCCAGGGGAGCGGCCGCCAGCGCCACGCCGAACGACAGCACCACCTGCGACCACACCAGGACCTCGGTCGGCGAAACGCCCAGGGTGAGCAGCAGCACGGCCGGCCCGACGGTGATGATGCGCCGCACGGTGGGCGCCACGGGTAGGCCGATCAGGTCCTTCAGAATGCGCGAGCCCGCGTGGGTGCCGACGACGGCCGATCCGACGCCCGAGGCCAGTAGCCCGATCGCGAACACCAGCGCCGGCACGCTGCCGACCCGCGTGGTGATGGTGGCGAACGCCGCCTCGATGGTGTCACCGACTTCACCACGCAGAGCCGACGCGGCCAACAGCAGCATGCCGATGTTCACCGACCCCGACAGCAGCAGCGCCAGTAGCACGTCGAGTTTCTGCACGTTCAGCAGACGTCGAAGCGGCACCGCCAGTCGTCCATGGGGTCGATGCCGGTCGATGGCCAGCGCCGAATGCAGATAGATGGCGTGCGGCATCACGGTGGCGCCCAGCATGGCGGCGATCAGCGGCCACGCGTCGTCGTCCGGAACACCTGGAATCAGACCGCCGACGGTCTGCCGCCAATCCGGCGGCGCCCAGAACAGGGCACCGA
>DAOSUG010000512.1:0-2116 GCA_035378545.1 Micropruina sp.
GGCCCTTGGCGCAGATGTCACACACGGCAGCCACTGGTAACTCCTTGATTGCTTGAGATCGTTCCCTACAGGGACCGTCCAACAATACCCGAGAGCCCGCAGCCAGACCTAATCGAGACCGGTCCCGCGCGGGCCGCAGGTCGAGCTGGGGCAGTCCAGCTCACCCGATGCAATCGACGCCGGTCCCGCGCGGGCTGCAGGCTTGACGCGACGCTCAGGCCGAGACCACCACCGGCAGAATCATCGGACGGCGCCGGTAGGTGTTGCTGACCCATCGTCCGACGGTGCGGCGCACCACCTGCTGCAGCCCACGGACGTCCTCGCTGCCGTCCGCCATCGCCTGCTCGACCGCCTTGGCGATCTCGCTCTTGATGCCGTCGAACACCGAATCGTCCTCGACGAAGCCGCGGGCGTGAATGTCGGGGCCGCTGACCAGCCGGCCGGCATGCAGGTTCACCACCACCACCACGGTGATGAATCCGTCCGAGCCGAGGATCTTGCGATCGCTCAGTTCGGCATCGCCGATGTCACCCACGGTGGAGCCGTCCACGAAGATGTAGCCGCAGTCGAGCCGTCCGACCACCTTGGCGCGGCCCTTGGCCAGGTCGACCACCCCGCCGTCCTCGATCACCAGGGCACGATCACGCGGCACGCCGGTGGCAACGGCCAGGTCGGCGTTGGCGATCAGGTGCCGGATCTCACCGTGCACCGGCAGGACGTTCCTGGGCTTGATCAGGTTGTAGCAGTAGAGCAACTCCCCCGCCGAGGCGTGGCCCGACACGTGCACCAGCGCATTGCCCTTGTGCACCACGGTGACACCGTTGCGGGCGAGCCCGTTGATCACCCGGTAGACCGAGTTCTCGTTGCCCGGGATCAGGGACGACGCGAGCAGCACCACATCACCGGGGCCGGCGGTGACCACCGGGTGCTCGTGGTTCGAGATGCGTGACAGTGCCGAGAGCGGCTCGCCCTGCGACCCGGTCGACACCAGCACCACCTTGTCGTCGGGGTAGTTCTCGAGTTGCTTGAGTTCGATCAGGGTGTTCGGCGGCACCCGAAGGTACCCGAGTTCCTGCGCGACGGTCATGTTGCGCACCATGGAGCGTCCGACGTAGACCACCTTGCGCCCGTGCCGCACGGCCGCATCGAGCACCTGCTGCACGCGGTGCACGTGCGAGGCGAAGCACGCCACGATCAGTTTCTGCTTGGCCGAGCCGAATACCCGCTCCATGGCGGGTTCGATGTCGCGCTCGTGGGTGGTGAAGCCGGGGGTCTCGGCGTTGGTGGAGTCGGCCATGAACAGGTCGACCCCCTCTTCGCCGAGCCGCGCGAAGCCGCGCAGGTCGGTCAGCCGGTGATCCAGCGGCAGTTGGTCCATCTTGAAGTCGCCGGTGTGCAGCACCAGGCCGGCGGCGGTGCGCAGGGCGATCGCCAGGGCGTCCGGAATGGAGTGGTTGACGGCCAGAAACTCCAGGTCGAACTCGCCCACCTTGATGCGGGTGCCCTCACTGACCACCCGCAGGTCGACGTCGCGCAGGCGGTGTTCCTTCAGCTTTTCGCGCAGCAACGCAAGGGTGAGCCGTGAGCCCAGCACCGGAATGTTCGGACGCCGCCGCAACAGGTACGGCACGGCGCCGATGTGATCTTCGTGGCCGTGGGTGAGCACCAGGGCCGCGACGTCGTCCAGCCGGTCTTCAATCAGGTGCAGGCCGGGCAGGATCAGGTCCACCCCCGGATGGTCGTCGGAGGGGAACAGCACCCCGCAGTCGATCATCAACAGTTGGCCGTTGATCTCGAAGCTGGTGCTGTTGCGGCCCACGTCGCCCAGACCCCCGAGCGGGGTCACTCGCAGGGTGTCTTGGGGCAGCTTGGGGGGAGTCTTCAGCGAATCACGCACGCTCCCACCCTAGTGGTGCCCCGCGCGCCGCCGCACCGGCGTGCCCGCCGTCGGGCTCGGCCACGTCGCCGGCCCGTGCCGGCGGTGCACGTCGCCGCCATGCCGGGACGCCCCGCACCGGCCCGTGCGGCAGGCGCAGGTCGCTAGGGCGTGTCGCATAACCCCGACCGCTCTGCGGCGCACCCAGTGCACCCGCTCGCTGCGTCATCCGCGGCGGTA
>DAOSUG010000513.1:0-2107 GCA_035378545.1 Micropruina sp.
GGTCACCTTCTCGCCGGTGACCTGCTCGATCACGTTCGGCCCGGTGATGAACATGTGGGCCTTGCGCGTCTGGATGATGAAGTCGGTCAGCGCCGGGCTGTACGCCGCGCCACCGGCGCACGGGCCGGCGATGATCGAGATCTGCGGCACCGCGCCCGACAGCAGCACGTTGGCGAAGAACACCTGGCTGTAGCCCGACAGCGAGTCGATGCCCTCTTGGACGCGCGCGCCGCCGGAATCGTTGATGAAGACGAACGGGGTGCCGCACTTGAGCGCGGACTCCATCATCTCGACGACCTTCTTGGAGTGCGTCTCGCCTGCGGAGCCACCGGCGACGGTGAAGTCCTGGCTGGCGATGTGCACCGGACGTCCGAGCACCGCGCCCGTGCCGGTCACCACACCGTCCGCAGGCATGTCGGCCTTGTCCATGCCGAACGTCACGGTGCGGTTGCGCCGGAACAGCCCGATCTCTTGGAAGGAGCCCTCATCGATCAGTGCGTCGATGCGTTCGCGTGCGGTCAGTTTGCCCGCCGCGTGCTGCTTCGCGATGCGCTTCTCGCCGCCACCGGCCCGGGTGGTGAGCCGCTTGTCGAGCAGCTCGTCGACCCGGTTCTTCATGTCTCTTGGTTTCGCCATGCCCTCACGCCCTCTCGACGGTGACGCTGTGCTCGCGTCCGCCCAAACTGACCTTGTACTTGATCGGCCCGGTGACCGCCGTACCCGAGTCGGACTTCGCGTCCGCCTCGGCCTTCACCTGCGCCTCGGTCTTGCCGACATTCTTCGGGCCCTCGGCGCGAGTGCTGAAGAAGGTGGGGGCGACGCCCGGGAACATGGCGTAGGTGAGCACGTCCTCATCGGTGCCGTCGAAGCCGTCAAGCTTGGCGGCCTCGGCCGACAGGTTGTTCCACTCGGGCGGCAGCAGGTCGGCCGGACGAACCGTGATCGGCTCTTTCTTGGCCTGCTTCTCGGCGATCGCGACGACCTCGGGGTTGCGCTCGCCGATGCATTCGCCGTAGTAGCCGAGCATCAGGTCGGCGAACTCGCCGGTCATCACCTTGTACTTGCCCATCAGCACGTTGAACACGGCCTGGGTGCCGACGATCTGGCTGGACGGGGTGACCAGCGGCGGGTGACCGGAATCGGCCTTCACCAGCGGCACCTCGGCCATCACTTCCTTGATCCGGTCGCCGGCGCCCTGAGCCTTCAGCTGGCTCTCCATGTTCGAGAGCATGCCGCCGGGGATCTGGGAGCTGAAGATGTCGGTGTCCACCAGCGTGGCCGACTCGAATTCGGCGTACTTCGGGCGAACCTTGGCGAAGTGGTCGCGGATCTTGATCAGCCGATCGGCGTCCAGGTTCGTGGTGTACGGGGTGCCTTCCAGCATCGCCACCAGCGACTCGGTCGGGTTGTGGCCCGGGCCGAGCGACATCGAGCTGATCGAGGTGTCGACCACGTCCGCACCGGCTTCGATCGCCTTCATCAGCGAAACGAGGGTCACGCCGGTGGTGGCGTGGCAGTGGACGTTGATCTGGACGTCCTCGCCGTATGTCTCCTTGATACCGCGGACGATGTCGTAGGCGGGCTGCGGCTGCAGCAGCGCGGCCATGTCCTTCAGCGCGATCGACTCGGCACCCATGTCGAGCAACTGGCCGGCGAGGTGCACGTAGCCCTCGACGGTGTGCAGCGGCGAGATGGTGTAGCAGATCGTGCCCTGCGCGTGCTTGCCGGTCTTCTTGACCGCCTGCATCGCGTGCGCCATGTTGCGCGGATCGTTCAGCGCGTCGAAGACACGGAACACATCCATGCCGTTCTCGGCGGACTTGTCCACGAACCGCTCGACCACTTCGTCCTCGTAGTGGCGGTAGCCGAGCAGGTTCTGGCCACGCAGCAGCATCTGCAGGCGACTGTTCGGCAGCAGCTTGCGGAAGGTCCGCAGGCGCTCCCACGGATCCTCATTCAGGAAACGGATACAACTGTCATAGGTCGCTCCGCCCCAACACTCGACTGACCAATAGCCGGCTGCGTCGATGTCGGCGCAAGCACCGACCATATCTTCCATGGCCATGCGGGTGGCCAACAGGCTCTGATGGCCATCGCGTAGCACCAG
>DAOSUG010000514.1:0-2084 GCA_035378545.1 Micropruina sp.
ATCGCTTCCAGCTGCGCACCGAGGGCGATCGCGTCCATCGTGGACTCCACCGGAATGCCGTACAGCTCGCCCGCCCACCCTTCCAGCACGGTGATCTCGTCGTCGCGCAGCTCGCGGCCCAGTTCGATCAGTTCGGCAGTGTGGCGGGCGATCCGGGCGACCTGGTCGCGGGTCTTGGCCAGCGTGGCCGACGCGTCGATTCCGATCACCCGACGCTTGATGCCGGTCAGGTCCTCCAGCGCCGCGAATCCGGCGATCATGCCGGCGTGGGTCGAGCCGGTCACCGTGCACACGATGATCGTGTCGAAGAACACGCCTTGCTGCCGCTCCTGCTCGGCCACTTCGAAGGCCCAGTTGGCGAAGCCGAGCCCACCCAGCGGATGCTCCGACGCGCCCGCCGGGATCGGGTAGGGCGTGCCCCCCGCGGCCTCCACCTCGGCCAGGGCGTCCTTCCACGAGTCGCGGATGCCGATGTCGAAGCCCGCGGGGTCGAGCCGGCTGTCGGCACCCATCATGCGTGACAGCAGAATGTTGCCGACCTTGTCGTTCACCGGGTCGTCCCAGGGCACCCACTTCTCCTGCACCAGCCGGCACTTGAGCCCCAGGTGCGCGGCGACCGCGGCGACCTGCCGGGTGTGGTTGGACTGGTAACCCCCGATGGAGACCAGCGTGTCGGCGCCGGTGGCGAGCACGTCCGGAACGATGTACTCGAGCTTGCGCACCTTGTTGCCGCCGAAGGCCAGGCCGCTGTTGACGTCCTCACGCTTGGCCCACACCTGCGCACCGCCGAGATGCTGACTGAGCCGCTTCAGGTGATGGACGGGGCTCGGCCCGAACGTGAGCGGGTGGCGGGGAAAGTCGGCGATGGGCATCGATGGTCCTGTTCTGCTCGGTGGGGCGTGGTTCATGTGGGATGCACGGGCCCGGGTTGGGCGGCCCGGGTTGGACGGGGTCAGTGGTCACGTGGCCGGCGCGTTCAGCGGCGGACGGGTAGGTCGGTGGCGGTCAGGTCCACGACCAGGCCTTCTGGGTGGACGGTGATGGCGGTGACCTGAGTGTTCTCGTTCGCCGCCAGGGAGATCGGCTTCACCACCCGCTCGATGATCTGTTGCGAGAGGCTCTCGTCGATCGCGATGCCCGCAACATCGATGCGGGACTGCTCCAGGTCCACCTGCTGCGTCGCAACGTTCAGTTGCGGCACCGCCGAAATGCCGATCTTGAGGGAGTTCAGTCCGAGGATGTCGACGGTGTAGGTGACCAGCACCCGTCCGTCGTCGCCGTAGGCGATCGGCAGCCCGGCCACTTCGCTGAGGGCGGCATAGCCGAGCGTGCCGGCCAGGTCGGCGCGCCCGATCACCGCCTCGCTGGTACTGGCCAGGCGGATGTCCGATGCCTGATAGGTGATCGCGGTCACCGGCACCGCGTGCTGCTCGAACTGCACTGTCGCGGACGCCGCGGTGCCCGACACGTCCACGAACCGGCCCTGAGCCAGCGCCGCGAGCACCGACCCGCCGCCGAGGGTCATCGTCGGCTGCTCGAGGTCGAGGTCGGAGCCGGTGAGCGCCTGCTGAGCCTGCGACTGCACCAGCGCACGCACCCCGAACTCGGCGCCGGCCAGCACGACGGCCAGCACCAGCACCGCGATCAGGATTCTGCGGATGGCCTTCATCGCGCCGCACCGGCCGCTCGTGCGCTCACAGGCCGAGGATCGCTTCGATGCCCACCGTAAGACCGGGACGTTCACGCACCGCACGCACCGCCGCGATCACTCCGGGCATGAACGACACCCGGTCGAGCGAGTCGTGCCGAATCGTCAGGGTCTCCCCCTCGCCGCCGAACAACACCTCCTGGTGGGCGATCAGGCCACGCAAGCGCACGCTGTGCACATGCACCCCGGCGACCTCGGCACCGCGCGCACCGGGCAGGGACGACGTGGTGGCATCGGGCACCGGGCCCAAACCTGCCGCTGTGCGAGCCGCGGCGATCCTGTCGGCGGTGGCAGCCGAGGTGCCGGACGGGGCGTCCGCCTTGTTCGGGTGGTGCAGTTCGATCACCTCGACGGACTCGAAGAACGCCGCCGCCTG
>DAOSUG010000515.1:0-2077 GCA_035378545.1 Micropruina sp.
TGCGGATCGTGGTGGTCTTGCCCGCGCCGTTGGGGCCGAGCAGCGCGGTCAGTTCGCCTGCGCCGGCGTACCAGCTGAGCCGGTCGAGCACCCGGCGCGCGCCCAGGCTGAGGGTGACCTCGCTCAGCTCGAGAGGGTGGGAGGAGGTCACCGGCTCAGCATACGGCGGGGGTCAGACGTCATAGGTGTCGCGCTGGATTCCGACCATCACCGCCCGGACGTTGCCCACGCTGGAGGCGATGGCGGGGGGCAGGTCGTCGTCATCGTCGAGCAACTCGACCTCGACCCCGGTGACGTGCGGCGGCTCAGGCGCCTCGGGCAGGGTGGCGAAATCGGCCTTGGTGAGCATCTCGCGGTCGATCAGCATGCCGTAGAACGAGCGCCACACCATCACGCACATCGCGACGAAGAAGAACGCGGCCAGCCCCCAGGTGAGGGCATGGTTGCCCTGCGCGTTCATGCTCACGGCCAGCTCGACGGCCAGCAGGCCGAACAGCGTGGTGAACTTGATCACCGGGTTGAGCGCGACCGAGCTGGTGTCCTTGTACGGGTCGCCGACGGTGTCGCCGATCACCGCCGCGTCGTGCAACTCGGTGCCCTTGGCGGCCAGGTCGGTCTCGACGATCTTCTTGGCGTTGTCCCAGGCGCCGCCAGCGTTGGCCATGAAGATCGCCTGGTACAACCCGAAGATGGCGATGCTGACCAGGTAGCCGATGAAGAAGTACGGCTCGATGAAGGCGAACGACAAGGCGGCGAAGAAGATGCCCAGGAAGATGTTGAGCATGCCCTTCTGGGCGTACTGGGTGCAGATCTCGACCACCTTGCGCGAATCCTCGACCGAGGCGCGGTCCAGCGACTCGACGTTGATCGACGACTTGATGAACTCGACCGCGCGGAACGCGCCGGTGGTGACCGCCTGAATGGACGCCCCGGTGAACCAGTAGATGATTGCGCCGCCGGTGATCAGGCCGAGCAGGAACGGGGCGTGCAGCAGCGACAGCTTGTCGAGGTTCTGCGTCATGCCGTCGGTCAGGCCCATGATGATCGAGAAGATCATCGTGGTGGCACCGACCACGGCGGTGCCGATCAGCACCGGCTTGGCGGTCGCCTTGAACGTGTTGCCCGCACCGTCGTTCTCTTCGAGCAGTGCCTTGGCCCGGCCCCAGTCGACGGTGAAGCCGTAGTCGTTGCGGATCTCGTCCTCGACGCCCGGAATGTCTTCGATCATGCTCAGTTCGTAGACCGATTGGGCGTTGTCGGTGACCGGCCCGTAGCTGTCGACCGCGATGGTGACCGGGCCCATGCCGAGAAAGCCGAATGCGACCAGGCCGAACGCGAACACGGCCGGGGCGACCATCAACGCGCCGACGCCCAGGCTCGAGATGAGGAACGCGGCGGCCATCAGGGCGATGATCGAGATGCCGATCCAGAAGGCGCTGAAGTTGCCGGCCACCAGGCCCGAGAGAATGTTGAGCGAAGCCCCGCCCTGGTGGGAGCTCTTCACCACCTCTTCGGTGTGCACCGAGCTGGTCGAGGTGAACACCTTGACCAGTTCGGGAATCAGCGCGCCGGCCAGGGTGCCGCAGCTGATGATCGTGGACAGCTTCCACCACAGGGTGCCGTCGCCGAGGTCGGCGATCAGCAGGTACGAGGTGAAGTAGGTGGCCGCGATCGAGACCACGGACGTGATCCAGACCAGGTTGGTCAGGGGACGTTCGAAGTCCATCGTTTTCAGGTTGCGGTACTTGGCCCGGGTGATCACCGAGTTGACCTCGTACGAGGCGGCCGAGGCCAGCACCATGATGGCGCGGACGAAGAAGATCCAGCACAGCAGCTGGGCCTGCACGACCGGGTTGTGCACCGCCAGCACGATGAAGGTGACCAGCGCGACGCCGGTGACGCCGTAGGTCTCGAAGCCGTCGGCGGACGGGCCGACCGAGTCGCCGGCGTTGTCGCCGGTGCAGTCGGCGATGACGCCGGGGTTGCGGGCGTCGTCCTCCTTGATCTTGAAGACGATCTTCATCAGGTCGGAGCCGATGTCGGCGATCTTGGTGAAGATGCCGCCGGCGATGCGCAG
>DAOSUG010000516.1:0-2060 GCA_035378545.1 Micropruina sp.
TTGACGGCTCTTCGTACCTGAGCGTGGGGTCATAGTCGTAGACCGCCGCCGATGAGGAGCATTCTGAGGCGGTAGTTGTCTGGGTCGCGGAAGCCTCTGGCGACGCGGCGGGCGAGTTCGATCAACCCGTTGATGGATTCGGTTCCGCCGTTGTTGGCGCCGCCGGTGGTGAAGTAGCCCAGGAACGCGTCGCGCCACTGGTTCAGCGTCCGGCCGAGGCGGGCGATCTCCGGGATCGGACACGTCGGGAACGATGCGAGGATCTTCTCCGCGACCCTGCGGCCGTCGGCGTGGCTGGGCTGGTGGTAGACCGAGCGGAGCTGTTGGGCGCAGTGCCAGGCGAGTTCGACTTCGACGTGTCGGTCGTCGGCTGTGAACGCGGTCTCCAGGCGGGCCTTCTGCCGGTCGGTAAGGTGTTCCTGCCCGGCCCGCAGCAGGTTCCGAATCCGATACAACGGATCATCTCTGCGGCCGCGGTGGCCGTGGATGTCCTGCTGGACCCGGCGGCGGACCTCATCGACCGCGGCCGTCCCGAGCTTGACCACGTGGAAGGCGTCGAGCACCGCAACGGCGTCCTCCAACTGGTCGTCGATGGCGTTCTTGTAGCCGTGGAACGGGTCCAGGGTGGCGATCTCGACGCTTTTGCGGAACGTGTCGCCGCGGTCACGCAGCCAGGTCTTGTAGGCCTCACCGGAGCGGCCCGGGACCAGATCCAGCAGCCGGGCCCGGACGTGTCCGTCCTTGTCGCGGGTGAGATCGACCATGCCGGTGAACTCCTTCGGGCCGCGTCCGCCCTGGTCGACAGGCTTGGTGGAGACGTGGTGCCAGAGGTGTTCGTCGACGCCAAGCGAGGTGACGCCAGCGAAGCGGGTCTCGTCGTCGGCAGCCGCTTCAAGGATCGGCTTGACCGCTCGCCACAGCGTCCTCCAGGCGCAGCCGAGTTGCCGGGCCATCCCCTGAACGGAGGCGTTCTCCCGCCGCATCTGCCCGATCGCCCACGACGTCGCCCGAGCGGTGAGCAACGCTCTGGGCCGCGCCACATCGGGGTCTTGCTCCATGAACGAGTTCACCGGACACATCGGCTCGGGACACAGCCAGCGTCGTTTCCGCCACCACAGCTTCACCGGCGCCGTGAAGCACGGCGCGTCGATCAGCTCGACCCTCTGCCGGCCATGCGCATGCGCGATCACGCCGCAGGCGGGGCAGCCCATCACCTCCGGCGTCCGTGACTCGACCTCGACACGCAGACCCGCGTCGTCGCGCTGGACGCCGACCACGTGGAGCCCCGGCAGGCCCAACAGAAGGTCGCAGCGCTGACAGTAGCCGCCGCCGGCACGGCAGCAGGAAGTAGAATCGGGCATCGTCGAGGTCCTTGAAGATCAGGTGGTGTGGTAACCCCGATTCTTGAGGGCCTCGACGCCCATCACCCCGCCGACACGCCCGCCGCCGGATCCACGCTCACCCCACGCTCAGGTACGAAGAGCCGGCATGGCCGCGTTCGGGCTGAGCGCGTGCCAGACCGCGGGCAACCAGCCCGCTCCGGAAGACACGGGCTCGGTCATCACGCAGGCCCCCGTGGAGGGAGCGACCGAGCTCAACCTGTGGACGTTCGTCGAACTGCACGGCAAGTTCTACACGACCATGGCCGAGCAGTGGAACGAGCTGCACCCGGACAAGAAGGTCCAGATCAAGGTCAACGCCCTCCCCTACGACGACATGCACAACAAGCTGCAGATCGCCCTGACCTCCGGCACCGGCGCCCCTGACATCGCCGACATCGAGGCGGGCAAGTTCCCGCAGTTCGTCATCGGCACCCCGGCCCTCATGGACCTCACCGAGGCGGCGGCGCCGTACAAGGACGACATCGTCCAGGCCCGCCTCGACCTGTTCTCCGCCAACGGCGGCCTGTACGGCCTCGACTTCCACGTCGGCGCCACCGTCGCCTTCTACAACACCGAACTGCTCGAGGCCGCCGGCATCGACTACACCACCATCAAGACGTGGGACGACTACCGCGACGCGGGAGCCAAGTACCACGAGGCGACGGGCAAGTACCTCGG
>DAOSUG010000517.1:0-2058 GCA_035378545.1 Micropruina sp.
GATCACCGACGACCCCGATAGTCTACGACCCTGACTACGAAGCGGACAGTCAGCGGGATGAGAACATGGCAGTGCCGATCAGGGTCGTCGTCGTCGACGATCAGCCCGCCATGCTCACCTCCCTCACCCGCATGCTGGGCCGCGTCCCGGTGCTGGAATGTGTGGGCGAGGGGCACGACGGCTTCGACGCCATCCGGCTGGTCGAAACCCTCGATCCGGATGTGATGCTGATCGATCTGCTGATGCCCAAGATGAACGGCATCGAAGCGATCCGGCGGATCGCGGCGATGGGTCCCCGACCCCGGCTGATCGCACTCACCACCCTGAGTGATGACCAGACCTTCGCCGACGCCCTACAGGCGGGTGCCGCCGGCTTTCTGCTCAAGGCCAGCACGGTCGGCGAGATCGTGCACGCGGTGCAGGTGGTGCACGCCGGCGAGGCGATGCTGTCGCCGCAGCTCGTGACCCGGCTGGTGGCGCGCTACACGCAGCAGGCGGCCGTCGACATCAGCGGGCTGGGTGCGAGCGATGTCGCGTTGCTGCGCCTGGTCGGCCAGGGGCTCAGCAATGAGGAGATCGCGCAGCAACGGCACCTCAGCCCGGCCACGGTGAAGAGCTACCTCAGCCGGCTGTTGGCGAAGACCGGCTGCCGGGACCGCGCCCAACTGGTCATTCTCGCGTATCGCAGCGGAGTCGCCGAGCTTTAGCCTGCTTTAGCCTGGATCCAGGTGTACCCCGGGCACCTCACGGCCGAGGACCGGCAGGCTGGAGGCCTGCCGGCGTGGACGTCACTCCTGTTCGGCCCAGAACCCTCCGGGGGCGAACAATTCTGCGACCAGCTCGTCCAGCAGATTGAGTTCGAGCAGCAGGTCGAGCACCGTGTAGCGCTTGCGGATCATCTGGGCGCGCTGGTACGTCGCCTTGAACTCGGCCCAGGTCAGGGCGATGTCGTAGGGGTGCGCAGGTGCTCCGACGGCCCGCAGCATGCGCTGCAACTCGGCGGCCGGGATCAGTTGCGCCTGCAGCTTGGGCTTGAGCTCGGGCCACAGGGACTTCACCAGCCCGAGCCGCTCGCGGAGCTGCTCGGGTGTCAGGTGCTTCGCCATGGTCTGCACGACCACCTCTTCGACCAGGTGCGGCTGGTGGGCGGCCCGCGACCGGGCCTCCATCGCGGCAGCGTCGGGGTAGGCGGCCACTGCGGCGTCCACGTCGAGGCCGGTCAGGTCGCGCTCGAACAACCGCTCGTAGAGGGCGGCGATCGCGACACTGCCCACGGCCACCTTGAAGCCGTGCGACAGCCGCCGGGGTTTGATATCGACGCCGTGGCCCTCCATCTCCCACAGATGGCTGAACTGGTGCTCGGCACCGGAGGCCGGCCGCGAGGACTGGTGCGCCTGCATCGCCAGGCCCGACATGACCAGCCCCTCGGCCAACTCGCCGGTGGCCGGCACGTCACCGGACGCGAGTGACTCGGGCTTGCTCAACGACGCCCGCAGCGGGCCCTGCACCAGCCCCCACACGTAGTCGTCGATGGCCTCGGCGCCGAGCGCGTCGGCGATGATCCAGTCGGCACCGGCCGGCACCTTGCCGAGCAGGTCGCCGTAGCCGGACGCGGTCATCACCTGGGGCGCGGCTGCCATCACCGTCCAGTCGGCCACACAGACCGCCGGGGCGGGGCAGGTCAGGGTCTGTTTGAACCCGTCCACGGCGATGGACGAGCCGAAGGCCGTGTAGCCGTCCATGGACGCGGCGGTGCACACCACGAGGTACTCACGCCCGAGTTCACCGGCCGCCCGCTTGACGATGTCGTTCAGGGTGCCGGAACCGACCGCCACCGGAACCGCGTCCACGTCGCGCAACGCGTCGCGCAACGTTTCGATGTTCTCGTACTTCGCGTACAACTCGGGATCGCCCGGAAACACGTACGGTTCGACCAACTCGACGCCGCCCGCCTTCAGCCCGGCCAGGACGGCGTCACCGGCCACCGCCATGGTGCGCTCGTCGCCGATCACCACAGCGGCACGGTCGCCGAAGGTGGCCCGGTAGGCGTCCGCCACC
>DAOSUG010000518.1:0-2047 GCA_035378545.1 Micropruina sp.
CCTGAACTACGCCACGTCAAGATTGAGGACGGTCCTGGCCGTCCGCTGGGGCGCCGTCCCGATCGCGGACGAGGCTGTGCTGCCGGTGATCGGCACCAAAGAACTGGTCGCCCAGTTGCCGCACCTGCTCGGCCTGGGCACCGGCGACGTGGTGGTGATTCCCGAGGTGGCCTACCCGACCTACGAGGTGGGAGCGCGGCTGGCCGGTGCCGAGGTGGTGGCCTGCGACGACCCGTCCGCGATCGAAGGGATGCGTCCGGCGCTGGTCTGGATCAACTCACCGGCCAATCCCCACGGCACGATCCTGTCGCCCGCCGACCTGGGCCGCTGGGTGGTTTATTGCCGCGAGCGCGACGCCGTGCTGGCCTCGGACGAGTGCTACGGCGAGTTCGGCTGGCAGGACGAGCCCGTCTCGGTGCTGCACCCGCAGGTCAATGGTGATTCGTTGAGCGGGTTGCTGGCCGTGCATTCGTTGTCGAAACGGTCCAATGCGGCCGGCTATCGGGCCGGCTTCGTTGCGGGCGACCCCGACCTGGTCACGGCCCTGCGCGAGTTGCGCAAGCACGCCGGCGGCATGGTGCCCACCCCCGTCCAGGCGGCGATGGCGGCGCTGCTGGGCGATCAGCAACACGTGCGTGAGCAACGCGAACGGTATCTGCGACGTCGTGAGCGGCTGCGTCCGGCGCTGCAGGCGGCCGGCTTTCGCATCGAGCACTCCGAGGGCTCGCTGTACCTGTGGTGCACCCGCGACGAGCCGGGCCGGGCCAGCGTCGACTGGCTGGCCGAGCGGGGCATCCTGGTGGCTCCGGGCGACTTCTACGGCGCGGCGTCCAGCAACCACGTGCGGGTGGCGCTGACCGCGACCGACGAGCGTATCGAGGCCGCCGTGGCTCGACTGATGGGCTGAGCTTCATGGGCCGGCTGGTGTACACCTCGATCGGGTCGCTCGACGGCTTCATCGCCGACGCCGACGGCGCGTTCGACTGGAGCATGCCCAGCGAGCAGGTGCACGCCTTTCTCAACGCCCGCGACCGGGCGGTGACGCTGGAGTTGTACGGACGCCGGCTCTATCAGGTGATGAAGGTCTGGCAGAGCTTCGGCACCGAGCCGGACGCGTCCGCAGTGGAACGTGACTACGGCGAACAGTGGCGGGGCCGCGACAAGGTGGTGTGTTCGTCGACGCTCGATGCGATCGACACCGAGCGCACCCGGTTGGTGCGCCGCTTCGATCCGGAGCAGGTGCGGCAACTCGTGCACGACGCCGAGGGCGACGTCACCATCGGCGGGCCGACCCTCGCCGCGCATGCGCTGCGGGCCGGCTTGGTCGAGCGAATCGAGTACTACCTGAACCCGGTCGTGGCGGGTGGTGGGCTGGCCTGGCTGCCGCCGGATCTCAGACTCGGTCTGCGGCTGCTCGAGCAGCAGAGGTTCGACAACGGCGTGATCTTCGTGTCGTACGAGGTGGAGCGGGCCAGTGCGTAGGCCGCCCCAACCCCGTTGCCCGATTCGCGAGGGCGAGCCGTGCACGCTCTGCTTTCCTGGTGCGGACGGCCCGCACAACTGCGGTCTGGTGTACCTGGTGCAGTCCGACCCCGACCTTCGAGAGGAACGCGCCCAGCGCCGGACGCAGCGGGGCGCGACCGCCGGCTGAGTGCGGCTGGGACGCCGGTTGGCGTCTCGGCAAGCTAACCAGCGGTGCGGATGCTGGTTGGGTTTGGACAGGCTCGATGAACGGTACGGATGTAGCGGGGCTCGAACGCCGGTTGTTCAGGCGGGGATGCAGGCCTCAGGTACGGGACGTTGTCGTTGAGGGTGATCGCGCGCATAATGTCGAAACCTGCGCGCCAGTGACCGACGCCACGGCGTGTCGCTGGTCCGGAGCGCCACTGGGGCGCGGATCTCGTAAGTGTTGTGCGAGGACGTGTGGGCTCGGGCCGCTCAGCCGCGGAACGTGACGGTGACGACCCGTCCGGAGCCCGTGCCCGTCCAGTCGGCGAGGTTGCGGGTGTCGAGCGTCCAGTTGGCACCGCCGAGGCTCACCCTCGCC
>DAOSUG010000519.1:0-2041 GCA_035378545.1 Micropruina sp.
GGCGTCTCCTGGCAGGGACACCTCGGTGGCGCGATCGGCGGCGTCATCGCCGCGTGGTTGCTGCACGCCGACCGCTCCCAGGCCCGCCGCCCCGCCAGCCTCAGGACTGGCCGCTGACACCCAACCGGACCGAGTGACCGGCCCACCAGCGCACGAAGTCTCGGCAGCTCGCTCATGCGACCAGCCTGTCGACTACGGTCGAAAAGGGAGCCAGTAACGACGGTTGAAAAGGGGGCCATGCGATCACGATGGAGGGATGATCAGCGTGGATGTGTGGGCCGAGATTCGGTATCTGCATGCTAGTGAGGGCTTGTCGGGTAGGGCGATCGCGAAGCGGTTGGGGGTGGCTCGCAAGACGGTCGCGAAGGCGTTGGCCTCGGATGGTCCGCCTGTTTACAAGGCTCGCCCGCCGGTCGAGTCAGCCTGGGCCCGGGTCGAACCGGCAGTGCGAGTGTTGCTGAGTGAGTTCCCGGACATGCCGGCGACGGTGTTGGCGCAGCGGGTCGGTTGGGACGGGTCGATCACCTGGTTCCGTGAGAACGTCGCGGAGACACGTCGGCGGGTCCGCAGGGTTGATCCGGCGGATCGGCTCGTCCACCGCCCGGGGGAGCAGGTCCAGTGCGACTTGTGGTTCCCGCCCGTGGACGTTGGTCTCGGGCCCAGGTTGCGGGGTCGGGTGCCGGTGTTGGTGATGGTCGCGGCGCATTCCCGCCGGATCGAGGCGGTGATGGTCCCCAGCCGTCGTACCGGTGATCTGTTGGCGGGGATGTGGTTGTTGTTGCAGCGTTTCGGTGGCGTCCCGAAACGGCTGCTGTGGGACAACGAGGCCGGTATCGGACGCCGTGGACGCCTCGCTGACGGGGTCAGCGGCTTCTGCGGCACCTTGGGCACGAAACTCGTGCAGGCCAAGCCGTATGACCCGGAGACCAAAGGCATCGTGGAGCGGTCCAACCAGTACCTGGAGACCTCCTTCCTGCCCGGCCGCCGCTTCACCAACCCGCAGGACTTCAACACCCAGCTGAAGGGTTGGCTCGACGAGGTCGGCAACCAGCGCCAGGTGAGGGCCCTGGGGGCCCGCCCCGCGGAGGTGTTCGCCGCGGACCTGGCTGCCATGACGGCCCTGCCGCCCAGCCCGCCGACGGTGGGTGAACGGTTCACGATCCGACTGGGCCGCGACTACTACGTCCGCGCCGCCGGCAACGACTACTCCGTTGACCCGGCCATGATCGAGCGTCTCGTCACCGTGAACGTGAGCTTGGACGAGGTGACGGTGACCTACCAAGGCCTCCCGGTCGCCCGGCATGACCGGGCCTGGGGTTCGGGCCACACCCTCACCGACCCGGCCCATGTCGAGACCGCCGCCCGACTGCGCCGAGACTTCCAACACCCGCCCGTCACGGTCCTCGAGGAGGGCCTGGTTCGGGACCTTGCGGTCTATGACCAGGCCTTCGGCCTCGCAGCAGCTGATTTCGACGGGCAGGTTGCCTGATGCCCACCGCCGCTGACGAAACGTTCACCCGCATCGACTACCTCGCCCGGGTGATGAAAGCACCCCGCATCCGCGAGTCGGCCCGGCGGTTGGCTGGCCAGGCCGCTGCCCAAGCCTGGACCGGCCCCCAGTACTTGCAGGCCGTCCTCGAGGCCGAGGTCGCTGCCCGAGAGGCCTCCGGCGCGAAACTACGCCTGCGCGCGGCAGGATTCCCCGCGGTCAAGACGTTGGAGGAGTTCAACTTCGACCACCAACCCGCCGCTGACAGGGCCCAGCTCCACCGCCTGGCGGCCGGCGGCTACCTGACCGAGGCCGGCAATGTCGTGCTGCTCGGACCACCCGGCACCGGCAAGACTCACCTCGCCACCGCCCTGGCCGTCGCCGCCTGCCACCAACAGATTCGTGTCGGGTTCGACACCGCCGCCGGTTGGGTCACCCGACTGCAGACCGCTCACCGCACCGGCCGACTCGATGCGGAGCTACGCAAACTGGCCCGGCTGCAGCTGCTGGTCATCGACGAGGTCGGCTACCTGCCCTTCGACGCCGACGCCG
>DAOSUG010000520.1:0-2035 GCA_035378545.1 Micropruina sp.
ACGATCTGGGCGCGGGGGTCGAAGTTCTTGTAGATGCGGTGCCCGAAGCCCATCAGCTTGACGCCCGACTTCTTGTCCTTCACCTTCTGGACGAACGTGGCGACGTCTTCGCCCGACTCGCGGATCTGCTGCAACATCTCGATCACGGCCTGGTTGGCGCCGCCGTGCAGCGGGCCCGACAGCGCGCTCACCCCGGCGGCCACCGACAGGTACAGGTTGGCCCCGGACGAGCCGACCATGCGCACCGTCGAGGTGGAGCAGTTCTGTTCGTGGTCGGCGTGCAGGATCAGCAGCACGTCCAGCGCCCGGACGATGGTGGGGTCGATCTCGTAGGTGCGGGTGGGCAGCCCGAAGCTCATGCGCAGAAAGTTCTCGATGTAGCCCAGCGACTCATCGGGGTACAGGGTGGGCAGGCCGAGCGAGTTCTTGTAGCCGTAGGCGGCCAGGGTGGGCACCTTGGCCATCAACCGGTAGGCGTGCTGTTCGATCGACTTCTCGGTGAGCGCGACCGGGGCCATCTCGAAGGTGGACAGCGCGTTGATACCGGCCGCCAGCACCGGCATCGGGTGCGAACGCCGCGGAAACAGGCCAAACATCGCCTTCAGCCGCTCATCCAGCAGGTGGTGGGTGCTGATCTGGTCGGTGAAGTCGGCCAACTGCTCGGCGGTGGGCAATTCGCCGTACAGCACCAGGTAGGACGTTTCGAGAAACGTGGACCGCTCGGCCAACTGCTCGATCGGGTAGCCGCGATACCGCAGAATGCCGGCGTCGCCGTCGATGTAGGTGATGGCCGACGTGCAGGACGCGGTGTTGCCGAAGCCGGGGTCGAGGGTGACCGACCCGGTGGTGGCCAGCAGCTTGCCGAGGTCGTAGCCGTTGCTGCCGACGCTGGCCCGCACCTCGGGCAGTTCGCACCGCTCATCGTCCCGGACGAACTGGGCTGCGCTCATGGAAGCTCCTTTCGGGGGCGACGGGGTTCGGACGGGGGCTACGTCGCCTCACCGCCACCCTAGTCGGACGCGCCGACGGTGGCGGATCGTCGAGCGGAAGCGATCGTCGGGGAACCGGTCTCGGCCGGCCGGGGACCTCGGCCGCTGAGTCGCCCGCCACACGATTCCCGATCCGTTCACGAGCGTTTGGTTGACATGTCAACCAAACGCCTCTACAGTGAAGGTAGTTGAGATTTCAAGCACGACCCCGAGGAGCCTGTTCCATGACCACACTGACCGATCTCAAGGGCACGTACGTGCTCGACCCCAGCCACAGCCAGCTCGGCTTCGTCGCCCGTCACGCCATGGTCACCAAGGTACGTGGCAGCTTCAACGAGGTCACCGGCACCGCCACGATCGACGGCGCCAACCCCGCCGCCTCGACGCTGAACGTCACCGTCGACACGGCGTCCGTCGACACCCGCAACGAGGGCCGCGACGCGCACCTGAAGTCGCCCGACTTCTTCGACATCGAGAAGTTCCCCGAGATCACCTTTGCCGGCACCGACTTCGCGATCGACGGCGACGTGGTCAACGTCACCGGCGACCTGACCATCAAGGGCAACACGCACCCGGTCACCATTCCGCTCGAGTTCCAGGGCGAGGCCAAGGACCCCTTCGGCAACGACCGCATCGGCTTCGAAGGGTCGGTCGTGGTGAACCGCAAGGACTGGGACCTCACCTGGAACGCCGCTCTCGAGACCGGCGGCGTGCTGGTCAGCGAGAAGGTCACCCTCGAACTCGAGGTCTCTGCCATCAAGCAGGCCTGACCTCGTCCCGCACAGCGGCCCGGCCCGGGGGGTGCCGGGCCGCTGTGCTGTGCCCGTCCGGACGTCAACTCGCCCGTGGGACGCATCGCGCACGCCGGCCATCCCGCGGTACGACGTCGCGCGCGCAGGCCATCCCGCGGTACAACATCGCGCACGCCGGCCATCCCGCGGTACAACATCGCGCACGCCGGCCATCCGGCGGTACAACATCGCGCACTCTTGCGTTCATCGCGCGCGGACGAACCCGCGCAACGAACCCTTGACCGCGCAACGTCG
>DAOSUG010000521.1:0-2029 GCA_035378545.1 Micropruina sp.
TGCGATCGCCGAAGGGGCGACGCATGGAAGAGCCGTCCCTCACTCAGCACCCAGACTGAACGCCGCCTCGAGATCGTGCGAACTGTAGGCGCGAAATGCGATGTGCGTCTCGGTGTTCACCACGCCGACGACCTTGTTGAGCCGCTCGGTCACCACCGTCGCCACCTGCTCGACACTGCGCACCCGGATCAGCGCGATCAGGTCGATGGAGCCCGTCACCGAGTAGACCTCGGATACCCCCTCGAGGTTGGCGATCTGTTCGGCTACCTCGGGAATGCGGGCCACCTCGGCCTCGACGAACACAATGGCGGTGATCATGGCGGCATAGTAGTGCGGGATCAGCCCGCCTGTGGGGTCGGCACGGGGGCACCGTCGAGCGCGTGCCGGGCCAACTCACCCTCGGCGAGACCGATGTGCAACGGCCAGCTCCACTCGCCCTCGATCTCGATCAGCCGGACGCCGGGTCGCTCGAGCCAGGCGGCGATGCGTTCGGTCTCTTCGGTGGTGGCCGCCGGCTGTGGACCCACCGGACGCGCCACCTGCTCGGCGCTGGCCACCGCCGATCGGGCCACCGCCTGGGGCACGTCGCCCGGGCGGGCGCGGGCCGCACCGGCGAGCCGTCCGTAACGGATCACGTGAATGGTCCAGCCGCCCTCGTGGCGCTGGGCGGCCACGATCTGGGCGCAACGGGCCAGGCTGGCCACGCGGTGATGGCGCAGTGCGCTGCTGGCGAAACCGTTGAGCCGAGCCGCGACCACGGCGGCGTCCTCGAACCGCTGCCGCCCGATCAGAGTGGCCAGCCGGCCCCGGGCCGCGGTGAGTACCGGACGAATGTCGCTGGTCATGCTGGCGCGCACCTGGTCGACCAGCGCCCCGTACTGCTCAGGAGTGATCGCCAACTCGCACGGGGCGACGCAGCGACCCATTTCGCCGAGCACGCACGAGGCCGAGGGACGCTTCGGGGACAGCCGGGTGGTGCACTGACGGATCGGGAACGCGTCGTAGAGGGCGGCCTGCACTGCCTCGGCGCTGCTGCGCCGGCTGAACGGGCCGAAGTAGGACGCGTCGTCGTTCAGGCACTGGCGCACGATGGAGAGCCGGGGAAAGGGCTCATCGGTCACCTTGAGCCAGACCTGCCGCTCGGGAAACTTGGACCGGCGGTTGTAGCGAGGGGAATGGGCGGCGATCAGCCGCAGTTCGAGCACCTCGGCCTGCAGTTCGGTGGCGCAGACCAGATGCTCGATGCCGGTCGCGATGCGCACCATCTCGTCGATGCGTGGCCGGGTTTCGGCGGCGGTGAAGTAGCTGCGCACCCGGGCGGCCAGGTTGCGGCTCTTGCCGACGTACAACACCTGACACCGCGGACGGCCAGCGCCGTCACGGGAGTCGGCGACGAACCAGTAGACGCCCGGCGCCTTGGGCAGCCCGGCGGCCCAGGTTCGCTTGGCCCGCCGGCCGGGTGAGACCCGGCGGGTGAACTCGAGCAGGTCTTCAATGGTGGCGACGCCGAGGTTACCGACCCGCTCGAGCAGGCCGTGCAGCACCGTGACAGTGGCACGGGCGTCGGTGAGCGCGCGATGGTTCGGGGTGGTGTCGGCGTGGAAATGCTCGGCCAGGGTGGCCAGCTTGTGGTTGCGCACTTCGTCGCGCAGCAGCGCTTGCCGGGCCAGGCCGACCGTGTCGACCACGGCCGGATTCGGCCAGTCGTACCCGAGTTGCGCGCAGGCACGCTTCAAGAAGCCGGTGTCGAAGCCCGCGTTGTGGGCCACCAGCACGCAGCCGCGGCAGAACTCCATGAACCCGGGCAACACCGATGACAGGGGCGGGGCCTGGGCGACCATGCCGTCGGTGATGCCGGTCAGCACCGCGATCAACGGCGGAATGTGGGTGTGTGGATTGACCAGCGTCTGAAACTCGCCGAGCACCTCACCGCCGCGCACCTTGACCGCACCGATCTCGGTGATGCGGTCGTCGGCGGCACCGCCGGTGGTTTCGAGGTCGACCACGCAGAACGTGACCGTGGCAAGGG
>DAOSUG010000522.1:0-2029 GCA_035378545.1 Micropruina sp.
CGATCGCCGCCTTCTTGTGCTTGGTGGTGGCCCACTTGGAATGCCCGCTCATCTAGATCCCGTTCTGCTTGCTCTTCGGCTTGCGCGGCCCCGATTGTATCGAGGCTCGGATGATGGACGTACCAGACCATGGCGTCGATCGGTTGATAGCCGAGCTCGAGGTACGGCCGGGCGCCCTGGTCTGAGTCGGTTTCGACGCCGATTCCCGCCGTGTGCAACCCCGCGTCCAGAAACGATTCATGGCTGCGCGCCAGCAGCGCCGAATACAGGCCGCGGTTGCGCCAGTGCCGCGCCGCACCCAGGTACTCGGTCCAGCCGGCCTGTTCGCCGGCCAGGTCGGTGGTCGCGTTCAGCACCCAGCCGATGGGACCTCCGGCATGCACCGCCACCCACGACAGGTCGTCGCGAATGCCTGCGCTCTGCAGGCCCCACAGCCAGGCGTCCGGCTCGAGCCGATCGGACGGACTCGCCACGGTCGCGTTGTAGAGCTGCCGGACGGCCTCGCTGACGTCGGGCCCGAACTGTTCGAACGCGACCCCCGGCAGCTCGACACCGGCCAGCGGCGGGCTCAGCGGACGCCGCAGGGCGTGGTACCAGCGCTGCGGCCTGAACCCTTGGTTGGGCAACGTCTCGGCCAAGAAGTGGTTGCCGGCCGAAACCAGCATCGACAACTCCAGCCGGTTGAGGTGATCGGCGGCATCGGGGACGGTCTCGAGATACCACTCGATGCCGCGTTCGACCTGCCAGCGCATCAGCGTGTCCTGGACCCCCTCGTCGCGCCAGGCCGGGTGGCAGCCGCCGTGCAGGTGCAGCCGGTAGTCGGGTTCGCCCGACTGGGGCAGCCGCAGCCAGGCGTAGGCGATCAGGGTGCCGCTGGGTTTGCGCAGTACCACGCCGGTCTGGGTGCGGCGCACCCCGTTATCGCTGACCGCACGCTGCAGGCCGTTCAGATCGTGATGGTGGGTGGTGTCGCCGAAGTGCTCTTCGGCGGCCACGAGACCGTTGATCTCGGGCAGGTCCTGGTCGGACAGCCAGTGCCACGTGCACCCGTGGCTCTTGGCCGGTGTGGGCATCATCGCCTCCGCATAGTTACCGTCAACTCTAGTGCTCCCGCGCCTCGGCTCACCCTGCAGCTGCGCTCAGAGCGTCCTGAAGGGTGAAGTTGCCCACGTACAGGGCGGTGCCGATGATCGCGCCGGTGATACCGAGCGGCACCAACTCGCGCAGCGCCCGCAGGTCGTCCAGTTGTGCGATGCCGCCGGACGCGATCACCTCGGCGTCCGTGCGTGCCGCGACGGCCCGCAGCAGCGGCAGATTCGGGCCGGTCAGCATGCCGTCCGACTGCACGTCGGTCACGACAAAGGTGGCGCACCCGGCGGCCGACAACCGGTCCACGGCCTCGGCCCAGTCGCCGCCCTCGCGCACCCAGCCGCGGGCGGCCAGCTTGGTGCCCTTGACGTCGATCGCGATGCCGATCCGGTCGCCGTGTTCGCCGATGATGCGTTCGCACCACTGCGGATTCTCCAGGGCTGCCGTGCCGATGTTGACCCGCCGGCAGCCGGTGGCCAGGGCACGCCCAAGGCTGGCGTCGTCCCGGATGCCGCCGCTCAACTCGACGTTGAGGCTCAACTCGGCGGTGATGGCGGCGATCACCTCGGCGTTCGAGCCGCGTCCGAAGGCGGCGTCGAGGTCGACCAGGTGCAGCCACTCGGCGCCGGCCTGCTGCCAGCGCTGGGCCGCGGCGAGCGGGTCGCCGAACACCTTCTCGGAGCCGGCCACCCCCTGGGTGAGTTGAACGGCCCGGCCGTTCTGGACGTCGACGGCGGGCAGCAGGGTCAGGGTGGTCACGATCGGCCAGCCTAACCGGTGCCGGGTGTCGGGGTGGTTCGCGCCGCCCGCACGGACGCTACGGTCGTGGCATGGACCAGCAGATCCGAGAGCTGAACGCCGCCAAGACCGGTGGCCGGACGAACTGTCGGCCGGGCTGCGCGCCGACGGCCTGGACCCGCTGAACCCGGCCCCACTGACG
>DAOSUG010000523.1:0-2027 GCA_035378545.1 Micropruina sp.
ATCGTGCAGGCCGGGCTCGCGCACGCCCAGTTCGAGACCATCCTCCCGTTTACCGACGGCACCGGACGCGTCGGCCGCGCCCTCATCCACACAGTTCTCACCCGCCGCGGGCTCACCACCGAGGCGGTCCTTCCCGTGAGCCTCGTGCTCTCCACCATGCGGAGCGACTACGTCGCTGGCCTGACCGCCTATCGGCACTCTGACGCCGTCGGCTCGGTCGGCTTCCACGCCGCCCGAGCCGCCTGGCTGCGTGTGTTTGCCTCGGCGGTCCTCACTGCCACCGAACAAGCCGGACGCCTCGCCGCCGATCTGGTCAACTTGCGCACAGTTTGGGATGAAAGACTCACCCGCGCTCGATCGAGTTCGGGCAAGGTGCGTGGCGTCCGCAGCGACTCGGCGACCGCTCTGATCGTGCGCGACCTGCCAGCCACGCCCGTGCTCAGCAGTGCCACCGTGCAACGCATCCACGGCGTCTCACACGTCGCCGCCGACCGGGCGCTCGCCGAACTGGTCGCCGCCGACATCCTCCACCCCCAGGAGCGGCGTGCTGCGCGCTACTACCAGGCTCGCGACGTGCTCGACCTGGTCACCGTGACCGAACGTCGCTTGGCCAGCACCAAGTTCGACACCCGCACCAGCCCGCCCAATCGACCCGTACCCGCCCGCCAGAGCCGGACGTGACCTGATCCGCTCTTCCGATGCCGATGCTTGAGTCCAGGTCACGGAGTTGGAGGGCGTGGACCTCAAGCGCCGAAGTCGAGACGGGCTCGCCGCGTTCCAGTTGCCGATCGGGTGTTGCCACTCATCCGGGCGATGGCGAAGGGCAAGGCCGGTGGGGACGAGTCGCCGAACGTAAGGGGCACGCGAGCCGCGTCAGATGTGCCTGGCGGCCACGGTGCGAATGACGAAACAGGAGAACTGGCTAGCCAGCGCAAGATTTCTAATGGTGGAGCTAAGGGGATTCGAACCCCTGACCTTCTCATTGCGAACGAGACGCGCTACCAACTGCGCCATAGCCCCATGCTCTGCGAGCACATCGACTCTAGCAAACAACCGCCCTGCGTTCACCTTGACGGTGGAGGCTCACTCGCCGACGGCGCGGCGGCCTTCGCCCTCGTCGGTCTCAGGACGTTCCACCGGCAACGGATCGGCCGTCACCGGCACGCCGCCGGCCGTTGGTGTCGGCGCCGACAGATCGATCGTACGGACGGTGCGCGGCGCGAGCGGCTTCGAGACGTACGTGGGGGCGACGATCGGGATGGGATCCCACAGCGATCCCGGCTTCGTCACCGGAGCGGTCAGTTCGACGGATGCCTCGGCGTTGTCGTCGGCCGAGGCCACCACAGCGATCGCCACGGTCTGCTCGTCGCCGGCCTCACGCAGTTGTCGGGCGCGCTCGTCCAGATCGCGACGCATCACCCGCACGCTGAATCGCGCCACCACCAGAAACAGCACCAGCAGGCCGGCCGGAATGATCGGCGCCCACCACATCAGGTACCCCAGCGCCGTGGGAACGCTCACCGCGAGCAGTGCCGCGGTGAGCACCACCAGCACCCGGCGCCGACGGGTCGCGGCCTGACGATCGATCTGCTCGAGCTCGTACAGCGCAGCACGGCGGGTCAGCGGGGTCGACACGGTGGCCGTGCCGGCCTCGGCCACATCGAGCGACGCACCGCGTCGAACGATCGTCACCGTGGCCGAGAACGGAACCGCCGGGTCGAGTTCGTCCAGCGCCGGGTCGCCTTGTCGCTTCAGAAAATAGGGCACCAGGTACACCAGCCACGCCGCGGCGATCACGCCGAAAATCACTCCCGTCAAGCCCACACCCAGACGTTACGGGGGGCCGCCACCCAGCCGCGGCAGGCGCCCCGGAGTGTCGCTTGATCAGGCGAAATGCACAGCCCGGATCCGGGTTCAGCCCCGGTCGGACCCGGTGCCGTCAACGCGGGCGAGCAGCCCGGGGCCCACCTCTTCGGCATGCAGGGCGAACATCTCGTGATCACGCCAGTCGCCGTCCACGTGCATGT
>DAOSUG010000524.1:0-2026 GCA_035378545.1 Micropruina sp.
GTCGGGGCCCGCACTCGTCATCGCGGGCTTGCCCCTTGATCACGTCCTGCGCCCCGGGATGACGGGGGTCACGATGTGCACGGAAGCGAGGATCAACCCACAGGTCGAAACCCGCACCTGCGACAGCGGGCTCGACGTGCGGTGGGGCACAAGACACGCCCCAACGCGTGCCTGATTGACGTGGCTGACGGAAACGTGCGATCCGATGCTCGACAGCGTGAGCCCGAGCAGCCCGGGCACTCAGCTGAACGACCTCAACCGGCCGTGACCGGAGGGAGTGCCGACCAGGGAAAAACGATCCAGGCGTCGGTGGTCTTCCACGCGAAATCGACCCGGTGGATCGAGGTGGGCTTGAGGTACAGCACCGCCGTGCGCGCCTCGGCGCCGTGCGCGAGCAGGATGTCCAGCACCAGTTGCAGGGTGCGCCCGGAGTCGGCCACGTCGTCGACCACCAGCACCCGGCGGCCGGCGATGCTGTCGATGTCGAGCAAGGGCGCGAGCAGTACGGGGTCGGGCAGAGTGGTCGCGACGTCGGTGTAGAACTCCACGTTCATCGCGTCCGCCAGCTTCACGCCGAGCGCGTACGCGAGCGCACCGGCGGCCAGCAGCCCGCCCCGCGCGACCGCAACGATCACCTCGGCGCGAAAACCGCTCGCCGCCACCGCGGCCGCCAACTCGCGCGTGGCGTCACCGAATGCCTGCCAGGTGAGCACTTCTTTGCCGTCGGTGTCGGACGCTTCTGCGTGGTACGCCGTCATGCCCGAACCCTAAGCAGGCGCCGATCAACGTGCAATCCGCGCGCCGCGCTCGTCGAAACCCCTGGTCGCTCGGGCCTCGACAAGCTCGACCAGCGCTGGCTCAGCGTTTCGCTCACGGGCACCCCGACGCATTCACTCCGTTTCAGCCCTGGCCGGACCCCATGGACCGGCTACGCCTTCAATCCGGTGGCGTCGACCAATCGGCCCTGGTCGTCGTACATCGCGACGGCGACCTGGCCCGCCAGGATCGACTTCATTCTGGCCGCCGTCGTGGCGTCGACCCGTAGCGCGATCGAACCGGCCAGCTTGGGATGCGCTGTCAGCAACCCGGCCGGCAACCCCTTCCAGTCTCTGGTCAAGGTGACGACCTGGCCACCAGTGACGCCGTCGGAGTCGATCGCCAGGCCACCCTTGGCCGACCAATGCAGACGCCAGCTGTAGGCGCGGGGGTCGGCACCGAGTGGCAGCGCGTTGCCCGGGTAGGCGATCAGGTCGTCGCGAATCAACGTCGCCTTCGCCACGCTCAGGTCGGGCTTCGACACCGCCTGGGTGACCGCCACCGAGACCTGGTGCGTGGCCAGCACGTAGTTGATCGTGACCAGCATGTCGTTCGCCGGCACGGTGAGCGTGACGTTGTCGGCCGGGTAGGACTGATCGAAGCTCAGTCCGTGTGCCACCTTGAATTCGTAGGTGCCCTTCGGAATCTTGACCGAGGCCCAGGTGTAGGTGCCGTCGCCGTCCGGGTCCTGCAACCACGGCCGCATGCAGTCAGGCTTCCAGTCCGCCGAGCAGCCCAGCTCGCTTTGGAAACTGCCGGGCGCGGTGATGATCGGTCCCTGTGCACTGTTGGTCACCCAGTGGGTGGCATGGTCGTAGTAGAAGCTGACTTCGCCGCCGGGCGGCTTGAAGTTGATGTTCGACCCGTTGCGGGCACCACCGGCGCCGTAGTTCTCGTCCCAGTTGCCGTTGAGCGCCGCCTTGTAGTCGTAGTCGCCCTTGGGAACGTTCAGGGTGGTCTTCCAGATCTGATCCTCTGAGTCGAGCTTCAGCTGCACTTGGGCGCAGGCGGGAGACCAATCGGCTGCGCAGCCGACGGCCGCATTGAACGAGCCCGCCACCGCGACGGAGCCGGGCTGCTTCTCGGGCGGATCGTTGGTCGTGGTGCTGGGCGCGGAGGCCGGGTCACCCACGAACGCGTAGGTCGAGGTGGCCGAGTAGCGGCCCTGCAGGTCCCTGGCCACGATGCGGTACTCCAGCAGCGACCCCTT
>DAOSUG010000525.1:0-1986 GCA_035378545.1 Micropruina sp.
CGAGACCACCATGTACGACTGGCAGGCGGCGTTGCTCGCCTTCGACACTCGCGACTACAAGGTCGCCGCGGAGCGCTTCGAGAAGATCCTGGAGGCGCAACCGGGCCACACCGATGCGCGCGAGTACCTGGCCCGCACGCACTACCTGCGGGCCTCGCTGGGCCCCGCCGAGCGTGAGGTGCGGACGATTCTCGAGGCCGACCCGACCAACGAGTACGTCACGCTGCTGCTGGCCCGGGTGCTCGAGCGGCAGAGCCGGCACGGCGAGGCCGCCGGCGTCCGTCGGGTGCTGGTCGCCCTGACCGGCGACGAGCGGCACGGCCCGACGCACCAGGCCCTGGCCTGAGCCCGTCCGCTGATAGAGCTTGTCGAAACCCCCTGGCCGGGGTCTCGACAAGCTGTGAGAGTTGGTGGTGGCTGGCCTGGGGCTAGCTGGCAGGGTGGTGGGACCGGTTGTTCGTGTGCGGGTCGTGACCCTTCGACAAGCTGACCGTCCGCAATTGTGCGGGGTGTCTTGGTCGAGATCTGTCCGGCTCGTGCACGGAGAACCGGCCGACCATCCCGGCCCACACGTTGGCCTGATAGAAGCCCGTCCCACCGCTTTGGCGGGGTGACCGATCACAGTAACGCCACGGGTGACTCTTTCCCCGGGATGGCCGCGCCGGTTCGACCGGCTCGATGCCCAACATCCCGAAACAGGAGGCTCAGACACCGATGGCCATCGTTGCAGATACCTACACCTATGTGGTGGGTGTGGACACCCACGCCGCCACTCATCATTACGCGATCGTGGAGACCCGTAGCGGCGGCCAGATCGCCCACGGGAAGTTCCCCACCCATGCCGCGGGCTTGTTGCGGGCCGTGGATTGGATCAGCCGCCGCACCAGTGTTGACGACAACCCAGCTGTCGACCAGGTGCTGATCAGCATGGAAGGCACCGGCAGTTACGGCGCCCAAGCAGCCGAGCTGCTCGCCGCACGCGGTTACCGGGTCGTCGACGCACCCTCGCCGAAACGGGCTCGTGGCAGCGGCAAGAACGACCACATCGATGCCCTGGTCGCTGCCCGTGGCGCGTTACCCAAGGACAGCGAACGGCTCGCCGACCGACGCGCCGGCCATACCCGTGCCGCGCTGCAGATCCTGCTCACCGCCCGCGACAGCATGCGACGCGACCGGACCCGTTCCAAGAACCAGCTCACCGCGCTGCTACGCACCCACAACCTCGACATCGATGCCCGCAAGGGAATCAACAAGGTCCACATCAGCCTCATTGCGGGCTGGCGCAAGCGGCCCACCGACACCACCCTGGCCCGGATCGCCCGCACCGAAGCGCACCGCCTCGCCACCCGCATCCACACCCTGGACGCCGACCTCGACAGCAACGAGAAAGCCATCAACGCCCTCGTGCGTGAACTCGAACCAACCCTGCTCGACCTGCCCGGCCTCGGACCCATCAACGCCGCCATTGTGCTCGCCGTCTGGTCTCACCCCGGCCGCATCCATGACGAAGCCGGCTTCGCCAAGATCGGCGGCGTCTGCCCCCTGGAGATCTCCTCGGGCAACTCCAAGGATCATCGCCTCAACCGCACCGGCGACCGACAACTCAACTCAGCCCTGAACTCCATCGCGAACACCCGCATGCGACACGACGAAACCACCAAGGCCTACGTCAAGAAACGCAAACAGCAAGGCCAAACCAAACCCCGAATCCGACGCTGCCTCAAGCGCTACATCGCCCGCCAAATCTTCCGACACCTCAACACGACCACCCTTGACAAGACATAGAAGCGTCTCGACCGACGACCGGCGAAGGGTTCAGCCGGGGGTCGGACGCACCACGGGGGTCCGGGGCGACCACGGCACCGAGCCGAGGTCACGCACGCCGTCGGGCAGGTCGGCCAGGGTCTGGCTGCTCACCCACAGGCAGGCGCCGTCGGAGTCGGTGAGCAGTTCGTCGAAGCCGGCGCCGCGGCCCACCAGGTGCGC
>DAOSUG010000526.1:0-1984 GCA_035378545.1 Micropruina sp.
TCTCGGCGGGCAGTTTCATCGCACCGCTGATCGCGTGGGTGAAGCTGTGCAGCGACACGTCGGCGCTTTCGGCGGCGGTGACCAGCCGGTCGAGCATCGGGGGTACGGCGGGCAGGAACGTGCCCCGGCGTCGGCGCTGCGCGGCCAGCACCAAGGCGGTGTCGAACGACGGAAAGATCACCAGCGTGGCTGCGATCCGGATCGCATACGACAGGCACAGGGTGAGCCCGAACGCGTGAAAGAACGGCAGCACGCCGAACACGGTCTCGGTACCGGTGCGATGCCCCGTCCATGCCGCACCCTGCACGGCGTTGGCGACCAGGTTGGCGTGGCTGAGCGTCGCAGCCTTGGGAGTTCCAGTGGTGCCCCCGGTGTACTGCAGCAGCGCGATGTCGGACGAAAGCGGTTCGGGGTGGTCGGCCGGCAGCGGTTCTGCGGCGCGATGCACCTTGTGCCACAGCGGTACCCCGGCCGGCACCGGGCCGCGCATCGCCTCGGCCGTGCGGCGTGCCTTCTTGATCGGCAGGCGCAACGCGAGCCGCTTCATCAGCGGAAGGTCGTGGGCCAGGTCGACGGCGATCACGTGACGCAGCGAGGTGTCCGACTGTGCGGCCAGCACGCCCGGCACGGCCTTGGTCCACAGCAGGGCGACGGTCGCGCCCGAATCGGCCAACTGGTGGACGAGTTCGGCGGCGGAGTAGGTGGGATTGTTTTCGACCACGACGGCGCCGATTCGCAGGGCGGCATAGAACGCGACCAGGTGTGTGGAGCAGTTCGGCAACGCGATCGCCACCCGGTCACCGGGCTGCACGCCCAGCGCCACCAGGGCCCCGGCGGCCCGGTTCACCTGGTCGGCCAGCTGGGCATAGGTGGTGGTGCGGCCCAGAAAGTCCAGCGCCGCCCGGTCACCGCGGGACGCGGCCGCTCGGGCGAGGGCCGCGGTCAGCGGCTCGTCCGGAAGGGGTGGGCAGGGGATCGGCGAAGCGGTCTGCGGCGGGTCCTGCGCCGGCGTGGTCGGGTTGTCGAGCGTCACGTCCTCCACAGTAACCTACGCAACCGTAAGTTGGGGTGTGTGGGGGTCTCGACAACCGCGACCAGCGATGGGGTTTCGACAGCTTCGACCGGCGGTGAGGGTGTGGACGGGCCGACCGGCCGCACTCTCGGCCACGCGCCGACCCGGACTCAGGGGGTGAGCACCACCTTGAGGCACCCGTCCGTCTTCTGTTGGAACATCCGGTATGCCTGCGGTGCCTCGCTGAGCGGCAGCCGGTGCGTGGCCAGTGACTCCAGCCCCAGCTCGTCGCCCGGACGCTGGGCGATGTCGAGCAACTCGTCCGTCCAGCGCTTGACGTGGCACTGGCCCATCCGCAGGGTCAGCCCCTTGTCGAACAGCGTCATCATCGGCAGCGGGTCGGCCATGCCGCCGTACACGCCGCTGATGCTCACCGTGCCCCCCCGCCGCACCGCCTCGATGCACAGTTTCAGCGCGGCCAACCGGTCGATGCCCACGTTTTCGAGGGCAGCCTTGGCCAGCGGCTTCGGCATGCGGGCTGTCGCTCCGATCACCGCGGCCGCGACCGGGCTGCCGTGCGCCTCCATGCCGACGGCCTCGAGGACGCCGTCCGGGCCCCGCCCGTCGGTCAGGTCGCGCAGGGCACCGGCCACGTCGTCGACCTCGGCGGCGTTCACCACTTCGACGCCGACGGAGGCCGCTTTCGCCAGCCGTTCGGGCACCAGATCCACCCCGATCACCCGGCCCACGCCTCGCCTCAGGGCGCTGCGCACCGCCAACTGGCCGACCGGGCCGAGGCCGACCACGGCCAGGGTGTCGTCCGCGCCGACGTCGGCGTAGTCCACCCCCTGCCAGGCGGTCGGCAGAATGTCGGAGAGGTACAGGAACCGCTCGTCGGGCAGGTCGGACGGCAGCACCACCGGGCCGAAGTCGGCGTGCGGCACCCGCACGTACTCGGCCTGGCCGCCCGGC
>DAOSUG010000527.1:0-1973 GCA_035378545.1 Micropruina sp.
CCATGCCGTTGCCGATCACCACGAGCCTGCGCAGGGCGACCGGCCGCTCGTCGAGCCGGGGAGGGGTGGCGTCGGTGATCGTCATGTCAGTGCTCCACCAGGCCGAGGTCGATCACCGCTGTGCCGCTCAGGCCGGACGGCGCCGCTAGGCGCAACTCGAGCACCGAGCCGCCCTCGACGTCCTCGACCACCCGCAGCGGCACGTGCACCGACGAGCGGGCGCCGATCGGGAACAGCCGTCGCACCTCGCCGTCACGCAGTAGGGCCACCACGATCAGCTCGTCGGTGTCGTTGCCGCCGCGGAAGTACAACGCCTGGCAGATCCGGCCGTCCGGCACCGGGTGGGTGAGCCCGTCGCCGATCGGGTCGAACACCGTCAGGCCGCTGCCGGCGAACGGGTGGATGCCCTGCAGAAAGGTGTGGGTGGAGATCATCGGCGCATTCGCTTTCGGTCAGGCGCTCAACCGATTGGCGAAGACCCCGCGCGGGGGGCTGTCGTTGGACCGGCCGACGCGTCATTGGGGCTTGCGTATTCATTCAAGAGGGGCAATGTTTCCGCCGGGTGGTGCGCCGGTTACGTTCCTTTCACGGCACGTTCACAGCGGCCGGGGTGGGGCGGTGAGGTTTCAACCGGTGCCGGGGCGCAGCGCCGCGAATCAGCCCGGAGCATGCGGGATCGGGATCAGTACACGTCGCGCACGTAGCGCTTCTGCTTGGCCATGCCGGCCAGGTACTCGGTGGCCGCGTCGTCCGACATGCCCGCATTGGTGCAGAGCACGTCGTGCAGCGCCTTGTCGACGTCCTTGGCCATCCGGCTGGCGTCTCCGCAGACGTAGACGTGGGCGCCGTCCGCGAGCCACGACCAGACGCGTGCGCCCTGCTCGCGCAGCCGGTCCTGGACGTAGATCTTCTCGCGCTGGTCACGTGAGAAGGCCAGGGTCAACTCGCTCAGCACACCCTGGTCACGCAGCTCGGTGAGTTCGTCGGCGTAGTAGAAGTCGGTGGCCGAGTTGCGTTCGCCGAAGAACAGCCAGTTGGGCCCCCGGTGGCCCAGCTCGCGACGCTCCTGAAGAAACCCCCGGAAGGGGGCGACGCCGGTGCCGGGACCGATCATGATCATCGGCACGTCGGCCCGTTCCGGAGGCCGGAAATGCTTGGTGGGCAGCATGAACACCGGCACCTCGGCGTCGTCGCCCCGGTCGGCCAGAAACGTCGAGCAGACCCCGTTGCGCTGTCGTCCCTGGTACTGGAAGCGCACCGCCGACACGGTCAGGTGCACCTCGTCAGGATGGGCGAGCGGGCTGGACGAGATCGAGTACTGCCGGGGCTGCAACGGGCGCAGCACGCTCGCCCAGTCCTGCGCCGAAGCGGTCACCGGGTACTGCTCCAGCACGTCCACCAGCTGCTTGCCCCACAGCCATTGCTGCAGCTTCAGCGTGTTGCCGGCGCGCAGCAGGGTGGCCAGGTCGCGGTCGCCGGCCCGTTCGTTGACGAAACCGAGTACGGCGGTCGAGACGTTGACGATCTCGAGGTGCCGCAGGCAGGCGTCGGCCAGTTCGGCGGCACCCACCCCCGGCACCTCGACGACCTGGTCGCCGCGCAGGCCGGTCGCGAGCAGAAAGGCCGTGACCGCGTCCGGTGCGTTCCGGGGCCGGACGCTGAGCGCGTCCCCGGCCCGGTAGCTGAAGTCGCTGTCCGTGGCGAAACCGAACTGGCGGACGTCCTTGGTCGAGGTGGGCGCGCCGAGCCGGCGGTTGCGGGTGAGCCGGGTGACCAGCGGCGAGGTGCGCGAGTAGACGGCAGCCCCGTTGGCCGCGACGGGTGGCGGGGCAGCCGTGGGTTCGCCGACGTAGGTGGTCTGCGCGGGTGGTGGACCGGCCTGGGCGCCGGCCGGCGAGTCGGCCTGGTCGAGCCAGCGGACCACCCGGTCGAACCAGGCATCGGCGGGTTCGCTGTCGCCCGGTTCGCACTCG
>DAOSUG010000528.1:0-1961 GCA_035378545.1 Micropruina sp.
TCGGAGTCGATGACCGCAGCCACTCGCTGCCCACGCCGAGTCAGATAGACCGGATCGTGACCGACTCTGGCGGAGTCCACGACATCAGCCAGACGCGCACGAGCATCGCTCACAGTCATCTCACTCACAACACTGAGCATACTCGCTGGAACCGCTCAAACGTACATCTTGGCGCGCTACTGCGTCGACAGATCGTCCGACGTCCCGCAGGATCGACCGAGCCAGTTGCGGCAGATCAGTGCGTTCGCGGAACGAGGTGGATCTCGGCGCTGTGGCCGCGGGTCGCGAGTTTTGCATCGCATGTGATCAAGGGCACCTTGAGTGCTTCGGCGAGGGCGAGGTAGCTGGCGGCGTAGGCGGTGAACTGGTGACGCAGTTGCCAGATTCGCTCGGCCAGCGGTTCGGTTTCGTGTCTGGTGATGGTGAACGCGAAGTAGTCGCGCCGGGAGCGCACCGCGTCGACCGGATCGAGCTTGCCGCCCAGGACGAGTCCACGCAGCACCGACAACACCTCGACATCCAACAGGTGCGGTGCATCGATGTCGCCGGCCAGCGCGGCAAGCAGGTCGTCCTCGGCGTCGCGCCCCACGAGCGCCTCGACCATGGCCGAGGCGTCGACGACGATCACCGACGGCCGGCCTCGACCGCGGCCACGATCTCTTCGGTGCTCGGCCCCGTTGAACGGTCCCTGTCACGCAGTCGCGCTGCGACCTCCTCATTCGTCGGTCGGGCGGCAATCCTGGCCAACTCTGCCCCCACGTAGGCCGACAACGACTTGCCCTGCGCAGCGGCACGCTCTTTGAGAGTCTGCGCCACCGACTCGGGCACCTCACGGATGTACAGGGTCGTCATACACCGATGCTAGCACTCTGCGAGCGCGTTCGGACGTGCTGCGCGCGCCGGCCGCGGCGGGCGAATGGCTGCCACTGCCCGCGCGGCGACGGTACGAGGCGCGGCGGTCTAGTGTCGTGGGTGTGCTGAGCCTCCATGAGCCGACCAGGGACGAGTTCGGCGTCCGGCAGACGTGGCTGGCAGATCCGGGGATGATGTCGTATAACGCGGGCTGGGACATCACCTACCCCGGCTACGACCGGGTCTCCGGCTGCATCGACTGGCCCGAGAGCGACTGGACGGCTTTCGAGGCCCGACTCGCGCTCCCGGCCGCCCGTCAGGGCTACTACTACGTCCTCGACACCGAGTCCGGCCAGTTCATCGGGCACGTCCACTACCTCGTGGAGTCGAATGGGACCGCCGAGATCGGGTTCAACGTCATCCCCAGTCGACGCAGCCAAGGGCTCGGGGCACCGTTCCTGCGGCTGCTGCTCAACCGGGTCTGGGCGGACACTGCAGCCGAAGTCATCGTCCAGGAGTTCGAGGACGAACGAGTTGCCGCCGTCAAGGTCCACCAGAAGTGCGGCTTCACCCCTGAGCGCAAAACCTCCACAAGCCATGGCCGGCCAACACGCACCCGGCGCCTCGCCCGTGCATAGCGGGCCAGTAACCAACACCCGCCATCGCGCAACCGCCCCGTGCGCGGCAGATGTGCGCGTTAGGAACTCGCCAGTTCGCGCAGCCTCTCAAGACGGCGCCGGAGATCATCCCGGGTCGGCGTTGAGCGCGAGGCACCATTCGACTCCGCTGCCGCAATGGCCTCGAGGACAGGACCGGGCACCTGTGCCTTCTCGAACTGGCCCGGCGCGATCCAGCCGGCGACCATGCTGTCGACATAGAAGAGGTCAGTCCGAAGGTCCTCATCACGCTCTGGATCGAGCGTCGCCGCGAACGCGCCCAACCATCCGTAGATGTCGACTACTTCGTCGTAGCGCGCACGAGTCGCCTCGTCCAACCGCTTCAGCCAGGCTCCCATGCTGGGGATTCTGACACCTTCTGGAGCATTGCGAATGCAGCAGTTCAGGGCGTTTGGTTACCGGCGGTTGTAGATTTCGCGTCGGTGCCCGACG
>DAOSUG010000529.1:0-1959 GCA_035378545.1 Micropruina sp.
GCAGTGGCGGACGCCAGCACAAGGTTGCTGTCGGCGATGTGGTCGACATCGATCGGCTCGATGCCGAGGTGGGGTCCAGCGTCGAGTTGACCCCGCTGCTGGTGGTCGATGGCGAGTCCGTGACCTCCGAGGCGAGCAAGCTTGCCGCGATCAAGGTCAGCGCCGAGGTGCTGGCCGAGGTCAAGGGCAAGAAGATCCACATTCTGAAGTACAAGAACAAGACCGGGTACAAGAAGCGCCAGGGGCACCGGCAGAAGTACACCCAGGTCAAGGTCACCGGAATCGAAGGCTGAGGTAGCACGAGATGGCACACAAGAAGGGCGCATCCAGCTCCCGTAACGGTCGCGACTCCAACAGCCAGCGGCTCGGCGTCAAGCGCTTCGGCGGCCAGCAGGTCAACGCGGGCGAGATCATCGTCCGGCAGCGCGGCACCCACTTTCACCCCGGTGAAGGCGTGGGCCGTGGCGGCGACGACACCCTGTTCGCCCTGCGCGCCGGCAAGGTCGAGTTCGGCACCCGGCGCGGCCGCCGCGTCGTCAACATCGCGCTCGTCGCGGAGTAGTCAGGCCTCGAACAACTGCACTGGGCGGTCCTGAGTGGGACCGCCCTTTGTCGTGCCCGATTCGGTCCGTTGGAACGGTGAACACGTCGCTGGTCGAGCTTGTCGGGACCGCGTTGCGTGAGGGAACGGTGAGCTTCCGCTGATGAAGCTTGTCGAGACCCTGACGACAGGATTTCGACAAGCTCAACTCGACGGATCGCGCATTGATCAGCCGGTGCCCGGACGAGGCCGCGCGCTCAGCCCTGCTCGGCCATCAGCGCGTCGATCTCGGTCGCGGAGGGAACCGACGGCTGGGCGCCCAGCTTGGTGCAGGTCAGCGCGCCGGCGGCCCCGCCGTAGCGGGCAGCGGCAACGATGTCACCGGTTTCGGCGTATGCCTTGGCCAGCGTGCCGGTGAAGGCGTCGCCTGCCGCGGTCGGATCGACCGTGTCGACCTTGAAGGGCGGGACGAAGGTGTCGACGTCCTCGCCGTAGATGTACGAACCGCGCTCACCCAGCTTCAGCACCACATAGGTGCAGCCGTTTTTCTGCTGCAGTCGCTTTGCGGCCTCGCGGCAGCTGTCCTCGTCACCGGGGTAGATGTCCACGAGAGCCTTGGTCTCGGTCTCATTGGGCGACAGGATGGTGACCGGAGGTAGCCCGTCCAGGCCGTTCTTGGTGGCCGGACCGGCGTCCAGCACCGTGATCACGCCACGCTCGTTGGCGATCTCGATGGCCCGCTTGTTGGTGGCGGCTGGAATCTCGAACTGCAGTAGAACGGCGTCGCAGCCGGCGTCGAACGCGGCCTCCAGTTCGTCCGGCGGGGTCTCCATGTTGACGCCGGGAAAGATGATCAGCCGGTTCTGGCCGTTGTCCTCGAGGGTGATGGCCACGAAGCCGGTGTTGCCGTCGCGGCGCAGCACGTGGGTGGTGTCGACCCCTGCCTCGTGCCAGCGCTCCAGCAGGTAGTCGCCGTTGGAGTCGTTGCCGACGGACGCGTACGCGGCCACCTGGGCACCGGCCCGGGCCGCGGCGACGGCCGCATTGCTGCCTTTGCCGCCGGGGGCGTTGCGGTAGTCGTGGCCCAGCACGCTCTCGCTCGGCTCGGGGGCCCGTTCACAGCGCAGGATCAGGTCCATCATCACGCTGCCGACGAGCAGGATCTTTGCTGACATGTGTGCACTCCTTTTGTGACACGTGCGGCCGACCCATCGGACGCCGATGTCCGGTGTGTGTGCCGACTGCCAGATCAGCTTGTCATCACCGAGTCACAGGCGCGGTCAAACGCGCAAACCGGAGCGAGCCCTGGGGTGGATCACACGCTCGAGCCACGTGTCGATCAGCGTTTCCTGGACGTCATGACCCCGTCATCCGGCTGTGACCCCGTCATCCGGCTGTGACCCCGTCATCCCGGCTGT
>DAOSUG010000530.1:0-1937 GCA_035378545.1 Micropruina sp.
CGGCGACGGGCGGCACACCAGGTCGGTTGCCCGCCCGGAACCGTCCCCGAACCGATGACGCCACTCACTCAGCAGCCGCAGGACGCCCAGGCCGCGGTGGTGCGGTCCATCCAGTTGCGCACCTCGAGCGGACGCGTCACGCCGTTGGCCACGATCGCAAAGACCAGGGGTGCGCCGTCCGAGGTGATCAGGTACCCGGCCAGGGCATTGACGTCGCGCAGGCTGCCGGTCTTGGCCCGGACGACACCCCGTCCGGCCCGTTCTTTGGCGTCGTCGTACCGGTCGTACAGGGTGCCCGAGACTCCGCCGACCGGCAGGCCGAGCAGCAGGCTGCGATAGCGGGGCTCGCCCAGCACCAGCCTCATCGTTCCGGCCAGCGCTGAGGGCGAGACGCGGTTGTGACGGCTCAGCCCGCTGTTGTCGTCGATCACCATGCCGGCGCTCCACACGCCGAGCGTCTTCAGGCTCGCCCTGATCGCGGCCTCCGCTTCGGCGAAACTGCCCACATCTCCGTCGGCCAGGGCGATGTGCCGGGCCAGGGTCTCGGCGGCGACGTTGTCGCTGTAGCGCAGGGTGTGCTCGATCAGCTGCTCGACCGGAGCCGACTGCATCGAGGCCAGCACCGTGTCGCCGGCGGACGCGCTGCGCGGCCCGGTGCCGGTGACGGTGATGCCCGCCTTCGTCAGCCGCTTCGCGAAGGCCTTGACCGCTGCCTGCGCCGGATTCTTCTCGGCCTCGCCGGTGTCGGCACGGAAGCCGGAGTTCACCATCAATGCGGTGATCGGCGAGACGGAGTAGCGGTAGTTGTCGGTCCAGTGCGGGTGCCACGACGGTCCCGAGAACAGGGAGGCGTCATAGCCCAGCGCCACCTTGGTCACGCCCTGCTTCTTCAACTCGGACGCGGTGGTGGCCGCGAGTTGCTGCAGCGAGGCCCGTCCGGTGGCGCGGGCGTCGCTCAGCAGGGGGTCACCGCCACCGCGCAGCACCACCACGCCCTTGCGTGGACTCACCACGGACGTGGTGAACGTGCGGTCGTTGCCCAGCGTCTCGAGCGCAACCAGGCAGGTGAGCAGCTTCATGGTCGAGGCCGGGATCAATGCCCGGTCGGATCGCTTCACCAGCACCTTGCCGGTGGCCGGATCGCTCAGCACCAGCCCGACGGTGGCCGCGGCCCCCTTCGGTAGCGCGGGTATGCGCGCAGCCAGCGCTTTGGCGCTCGGCGCCGCGGCCGGCTCCAGGTCGTCCAGCGGCAGGCGGGCGGCCGGGGCCGTCTCGGGTGCCCGCCACGACGGCGGCGCCGAAGCCGTATAGGTGATGGAGCCCGAGGGCAGCACCGCCGTGCGCCACTGCGGCACCGCCAACAGCACCCCCGCCGCCACCACCACGATCGAGAGCAGCACCAGTACAAGGTTGCGGGCCACCCGTGCGACCGCACGGGTGCGGGTGCGCCTGCTCTTGAGGCGCCTGCTCACCGCTGGTGTGGGCATGGTGCCTGCTGGGGCGTAGACGATAGGCTCGAAAATGGCATCCAAGCCATCATGACAGCCTTTGAAAGGGGACCTGCCCGTGGTCGACTACACGCGCCCCAAGATCCAGCCGAGCCTGCATTTCGACGTCACGATCGAGATTCCCAAAGGCACGAAGAACAAGTACGAGATGGACCACCACACCGGGCGGATCAGGCTCGACCGAACCCTGTTCACCTCGACCCAGTACCCCAACGACTACGGCTTCATCGAGGGCACCCTGGGCCAGGACGGCGATCCGCTGGACGCGATGGTGCTCGTGCCGGAGGCCACGTTCCCGGGCGCGCTGATCGAATGTCGCGCGATCGGCATGTTCCGCATGACCGACGAGATGGGCGGTGACGACAAGGTGCTCTGCATTCCGGTCGCCGACCAACGCCAGGACTACCTGACCGAACTCAAGGACCTGCC
>DAOSUG010000531.1:0-1927 GCA_035378545.1 Micropruina sp.
CCCCCGGCCCGGCCAACGCCTCGATCACCGCGTCCTGTTCGGCGGCGACCCGGGCCAGCTCGTCCAGGCCCCACTCGTAGGTCTCGTCCAGATCGACCTCGGCGCCGAGGAACACCCGCGACAGCAACTGATAGCGCTCGCGTCCGGACGCGTCGGCAGCCGGTGCGTCCGCCTCGAGCTCGCGCAGGAACTGCGCCAGCAGTCCGTACGATTCGGCGGCGGCGAGCCCAGCCCGTTGCAGGTCGGCCTGCAGTGCCGACGATTCGGTCCGGCCGGCGTGGAACGTGGTGAAGAAGGACGAGTCGGGGTCGGCCAACTCGGCGGCCTGCGCGATGCCCTCGCGCACCTGCAGCGCAGCCGGCACCTCGCCGCGGCGAGCCCCTTCGCGCAGGCAGGCCAGATACCCGGTGACGGCCTGCGGAACGCCGGCCAGCCGGGAGGCGATGTTCGACCACTGCTCGTCGGTGTCGGTGGGCATCACGTCGAACACATCGCGAAACTCCTGCAGGGGCGAGGCGATGTTGTTGAGCGCGCGGAACTGCTCACCGGCGGCATGCAACTCGACCTCGAGCCCCAGCCGCTCGCGCATCGCGGCGGCGGTCACCCGGTCCACCTCGTCACGCGGCTGGACGGCGTCCAGCCTGCGCAGCGTGTCGCGGTTCAGCCCGTCGGCGGCGTCGTGAAACTCGGGGCCGGCCTCGCCCATCAGGTGGTCGTAGCCCGCCAGCCCGATCTGGGTGGCGAAGACGGGGTTCAGCTCGGCGTAGGCCAGGGTGTAGGCGTCGGCCAGGGCGTCCAGTTCGCTGGGTTGACGGGTGTTCGGTTCACGGTTGCTCACCCGGGCGAGGCTACCCCGCGCACTGGGTGCGGGGAATCTGTGCCGGTGCACCGTGAGCGAGACGCGCCTAGTCCTATCGCCGAGGATGACAACGCAGCGAGCGGGCGTACGGGGTGCGCCGCAGCGCGGTCAGGGTTATGCGACACGCCCTAGACTGGCGCGATCCCATGACGACTTCCGTGCAGGCACGCCAGGTGCGACAGGACATTCAGGGGCTGCGGTTCGTCGCCGTGCTGCTGGTGGTGGTGTATCACGTGTGGCTCGACCGGGTGTCGGGCGGTGTCGATATCTTTCTGGCCCTCTCGGCGTTCTTTCTGACCCGATCATTCGCGCGCAAGCTGGAGCAGGGGCGTCCGCTGGCGCTGTTCGGCTACTGGACCCGCACGTTCGCCCGCATCGTGCCCCTCGCGACGCTGACGATCATCGCCGTGGTGATCACCTCGCCCTGGCTGATGCCGGTCACGGTGTGGTCCGACATCGCGCAACAGGCGATCGCCAGCGCGCTGTACTACCAGAACTGGTGGCTTGCCGCGAACGACGTGAACTACTACGGCGGTGCGCCGATTCCGCTGCAACACTTCTGGTCGCTCTCGATTCAGGGCAGCGTCTTTCTGGCGTGGCCGCTGGTGTTCGCAGCCGTGGCCGGGGTGGTGCGGCTGCGCCCGAGCTGGCGTCCACGGGTGCTGCTCGCGATGGCTTTCGGCCTGATCTTCGTGGTGTCGCTCGCGTGGTCCGTATGGATCACGGCCACCGACCAGACCTTCGCCTACTTCGACACCCGCGCCCGATTGTGGGAGTTCGCATTCGGGTCACTGCTCGCACTGGCCACGATGGGCGGGGCAGCGGCCGCCGGGCCAGGCTCGCGACTGCGGGCGGCGGTGGGTTGGGCTGGCCTGGCAGGCATTCTGTCGGTGGGAGTACTGATCAACGTGCGCGACGCCTTTCCGGGCTGGATCGCCCTGCTGCCGTTGACCGCTGCCGCCGCCGTGGTGGTGGTGGGCGATGATCCGGGACGGGGGCGAGTCGGACGGCTGCTCGGCCACCGGTGGGTCGCGGGCCTGGGCGATGCCTCGTACGCGCTCTATCTGG
>DAOSUG010000532.1:0-1925 GCA_035378545.1 Micropruina sp.
TAACTTGCGGCTTGCGCTCAATGATGCAGAACTCTGACCCTGATTTCCAGAACATCGCAAGAAAGGTGCGCTCCCATGACCACCCACTTCTATACTGCTTCAAGCCTCGACGGGTTCATCGCCACCCCCGAGCATTCCCTTGAGTGGCTGTTCAAGCAGGACTTCGATTTCGAAGGCCCCATGGCATACCCAGAGTTCGTGAAAGGAATTGGCGCTCTCTTCATGGGTGCTTCCACGTATGAGCCCTGATCCACCGGTGATGATTCGTCATCGGTGATTCCGGTGGATCGCGACGAGGCTCGCAGTGTGGGCGTGGGTGAGCTGCCGGCCGGTGCCGGCTCTTCCACTTCGAGGTCCTCGGGTTGTGCCGTGTGCGGCAGGGTGGTCAGGTCGTGACAGCGGTGGGCGGGCCGGTCGCGGCCGACCACAGTGACTCCCAGCCGGGTGCCCAGGGCCAGTGCGTGGGCAGGTGCAGCACGAGCCGTCGGCCGGTGGTCGCGATCCGGGCGGGGATGTTCAGGATGCGCGTGCGCACAGTGGCCCACCGGGCGGTGCGCATCGCTGCGGCGACAGCGGTGGCACGGGCGATGTTGAACGCGAGCACGCTGCACGCCACCCAGGCCGCGTTCGCCGCGTACTTGCCCGATGGCAGGTGGGCCAGGGGGCCGTCCTTGAGTTCGGCGATGACCTGCTCGACCAGGGCGTGGTCGCGGTGACGCTGATCGGCCTCGATCGTGGACAGGGTGCTGTTGGTGATGAAGGCGTGGTGGCGGTAGGTGGCGAACAGCTCGCCCTGTTCGCTGCCGTCAGATGCCAGTGGCTGGACTCGCTTGACGCGGCGCACGACCAGACGACACGACACGTGCTCGGCCTTGCGTCGGCCGGTGAACGCAGTGAACGGCACTTCAGCGACCTCGGCGTCGCTGACCCAGCGTTGCTCGACCTCGTCGAAGACCGCGTTCGGGTAGGCGATCGCGGTCCACTCGCCCGGGTCGATGCTGGCGATCGCCGCGGTCACCGACGGGGTCATCCGGGCGGTGACCGAGAACCAGGCTTGGTGGCGCAGCGCGGTCCCGACGAACGCCCAGCCGTAGTAGGCCGAGTCCGCGCGAGCCAAGATCCGCCCGGTCACGCCAGCAGCCCGGGCGGTGGTGATCGCCTGTGCCAGCAACCGGCCGCAACCCGTGGCGGAGGCAGTGTTGCCCTTACGGAGCCGGGCACGCGCGATCACCGGCGCAGCGGTCGGAGTCGAGATCGTGGCGAGCTGGACGTTCAGCCCCCTGGCGCCGGTGTAGCCGAACGCGGCCCCCTGCTTGGCATAGCCGTGGACCTCACGCACGGTGTCATCGACATCGAGGAACGCGATCCCCTCCGCGCCGCCACCGGCCAGCAGTCCAGGCACCCGCGCGGCAAGCCCGGACAGCAGTCCGCCGCCGATCTTGTCGAGCTGCTGGACATGGCCGTGGGTGAAGGAACGCAGGAACGTGCCCAGCGTCGAGGGCGCCCGAACCCCGGCGAACAACCGATCCATCCCGCCGTGGCGCAGCAGGTCGAGGTCATCGATGGAGTCCGCACCGGCGAGCATCCCGCCGACGACCGCGGCGGTCTTCGCCGAGGCGTTGGGCGAGGCCACCGTCAGGCCCTCGAGGAGGTCGTAGAAGCCGGCAGATCCGGCCAGCCGCAGCGCCGGTACCAGACCTGCGGCCGACACCAGATTCGGGTCATCGAACACAGGTCGGATCGTGTGAGAAGGTTTCACTTACGAGGTGCCTCTCGTGAGCGGTTGGGTGACGACGTCGCAATCGACATCTTCCCTGCTCAGGAGGGCACCTCGTTCTACGCCACGCTCACAGACCCCACCGCAGCCGGTGGATCAGGGTTGAGAGATCCATATCTCGCGGACTGGGCGGTAGTGGAATACGGCT
>DAOSUG010000533.1:0-1919 GCA_035378545.1 Micropruina sp.
GGCTCAAACCCGTCTGCCCGCAAGGGCATAGGGGTTCGACTCCCCTCCTCGGCACGCATCTACTCGCGCACTCAGCGCGCATCCCGCCAGTCAACGCGCCCGACTCCGCTCGCCCGAGCAGCGCGCCGACGACCCGCTCGACCCGACGCCACTCCAAGACAAAGGCCAAAGGCCCCGCCCACGGCGAGCGGTTTCGGCCATAGGGTGGAGAGCGTTCACCGCGCCGGGTCGCAACGACGCATGACCCGGTGCAGCTCGTGCTGAAGGAGCAGACCATGCGCGGATTCACCTATCGCGGCCCGGGCGTACCGGCCGAACTGACCGACCTGCCCGACCCGATCGCCGGCCCGGGCCAGGTGCTCACCAGGGTGGGCGCCAACACCGTCTGCGGTACCGATCTACGCATTCTGCGCGGCGAGAAGTCGAAGGGCGTCGAACTGGGCGTGGTGCTGGGCCACGAGGTTGCGGGCTATGTCGAAGCGGTCGGCGAAGGCGTCAACGGCTTCGAGGTGGGCGACCTGGTCAGTATGCCGCCGTCGGTCTGCTGCGGCGTGTGTGGTCCGTGCCGGCGGGGTACCGAGCACCTGTGCGACGACGTCCACCTGGTCGGCTACGACATCAACGGGGGCCTGGCGGACTACTGGCTGATCCCCCGAGAAGCGATCGCACGCGGCCAACTGGTCAAGGCGTCGGGTCACCTCGAGCCCGCCCAGCTGGCGTTGGCCGAGCCGATCTCGTGCTGCCTCAGCGGCCTGGACAACTACCGGGTCGAGGTGGACGACGTCGTGGTGATCGTCGGCGCAGGGCCGATCGGCCTGATCCACCTGCAGCTTGCCCGCATCGCCGGCGCACGCACGGTCGTGGTGTCTGACCCGTCCGAGGTGCGGCGCACCACGGCTGCCGCGCTCGGAGCGAGCGTCACCGTCGACCCGACCACTCAGGACCTGCCCGCGATCGTCCGCGAACTCAGCGGCGGGGAAGGCGTGGACGTGGCGGTGCTCTGCATCGGCGTGCCGCAACTCGTCAACGACTGCCTGAACCTGGTGCGCAAGCGCGGCCGGGTGAGCATCTTCGCCGGGCTGGCCGGCGAGGGTTGGTCCACCATCGCCGCCAACCTGATCCACTACCGCGAGATCACCGTGGTGGGTGCGTCCAACTCGGGACGCGAGAGCTTCGCACGCGCCGTCCGGCTGATCGAGAGCGGCGCCATCGACACCGCATCGCTGATCACCCACACCTTCCCCCTGTCGCGGGCCACCGAGGCGATCGAGTTCGTCGCTTCCGGCGAGGGCATCAAGGTTGCCGTGGTGCCCGACTGAAGCTGCCGGCACCGACTGGCGGGCACCACCAGGCCCTTCGGTACGAACGGACTCCGTGCGATCCGAGCTTTGTCTCACGAAAAATGCGACAAACCACAACAAGTTCACACTTATCCCGCCGATCCCCTCCCGTTGGGCGCTCCGATCGCATACCTTTTGGTTGTGGGAAGGGGGCACCGTCGCCGTCCTCCCCGATTGAGCAACGATGCTCGCGGAAAGGAGCACCAGCATGGCGAAGGACAAGAGGTTGGTCATCGGGATCGACTTCGGCACCGGAAGCAGCAAGGGCGTACTGGCCCGGCTGAACGGCAAGGTCATCGCAACGGCGGAGAAGGCGCACCGCACCTCGATGCCCAAGCCCGGGCACGTCGAACACGATGCGGACGAGGTCTGGTGGGCCGACTTCCTGGACATCACTCATGACCTGCTGAGCAAGGCGGACGGCCCGGTGGTCGGCATCACCACCTCAGGCATCGGCCCCTGCAGCCTGTTCTGCGACGCGGAGGGCAAGCCGCTGCGTCCGGCCATCCTGTACGGCGTCGACACGCGCGCCTACAAAGAGGTCGCCGAACTCACCGACAAGATCGGCGTGGACGCCCT
>DAOSUG010000534.1:0-1910 GCA_035378545.1 Micropruina sp.
CGTCATGGGTCGAGGGCGAGCGCATCTACGGCCGTGGCACCTGCGACATGAAGGGTGGCATCGCGGTGATGCTGGCGGTGGCCGTGGCCGCGGATGAACCCGTGCACGACCTGACCTGGATCTTCTACGACCACGAGGAGGTCGAATCGTCGGCCAACTCGCTGACCCGCATCGCGGCCGACCGCCCCGAGTTGCTGGCCGGCGACTTCGCCGTACTGATGGAGCCGACCGCGGCCCGGGTCGAAGGCGGTTGTCAGGGCACCCTGCGGTTCACCGTCACCACCACGGGCCGGGCCGCGCATTCGGCCCGGGCCTGGATGGGCCACAACGCCATCCACGACGCCGCCGACGTGCTCGCAGTGCTGCGCGACCACGAGTGCGAGCAGCCCGAGGTGGACGGCCTGCGCTACCACGAGGGCCTCAACGCCGTGGCCATCACAGGCGGCATTGCGGGCAACGTGATACCCGATGCCTGCACGGTCACGGTCAACTACCGGTTCGCGCCGCATCGCACGATCGAGCAGGCCAAGCAGTACTGCCGGGAGGTCTTGCCCGGGCACGAGCTGGTCTTCACCGACGAGGCCGCCGGCGCGCGTCCGGGGCTCGACCTGCCGGCCGCCGCCCAGTTCGTCGCAGCCGTCGGCGGGCAGCCGTCGGCCAAGTTCGGCTGGACGGACGTCGCCCGCTTCTCTGCGCTCGGCGTGCCGGCGGTCAACTACGGCCCGGGCGACCCGTCCAAGGCGCACGCCGATGACGAGTTCTGCCCGGTCCCCGACCTGATCAGCTGCCGTGACGCGCTGCTGCGCTGGCTCACGGAGGGGTAGCTGAGCGCCTGTGTATGCTGTGGCGATGCGGCCGCCTGTCGGGTGAGGACGGCAGCCGCTTCGATGCTTGAGCCGACCGGGGGGATCGGGCCATCAGCGACTTTTTGTCCTATTCGCGTACGCACCCACGCGGCAGCGCGGGCATGCGGCGGCTGCGGCGCGTCCGCGCGGGGCTGCTCGCCGCCGCCGTTGCGATCGCCGTGGTTGCTGCCTCCGCCGTCGGGTCGCTGTGGCTGTCCCTCGCCGGCATCGAGCGCGACCCCGGGCTGATGCCGCAGCGCACGGCCGGCTCGTCCGCGGGCGCACTCAACCTGCTGGTGATCGGTTCGGACTCACACGACCTCACGGGCCGGGCCAGCGTGCTGATGGTCGCGCATGTGGATGCGGAGCGGCGCAACGTTCATCTGATCTCGCTGCCGTGCGAGTTGCTGGTGACGGGCGCCGACGGCGGCACGGATCGGCTCAGCCACCTGTTCGACCGCGGCGGCGCGGCCCCCGTGGTGGTAGCCGTCGAACGCCAACTCGGCATCACCATCGACCATGTGGCGGTGACCTGGCTGGCCGGAATGTCGCGGCTGATCGACCTGCTCGGCGGCATTCCGGTCGACAATCCGGTCGCCGCCACCACCGGACGATTCGCCTTTCCGCGCGGCCAGATCACCCTCTCGGGCGAGGAGGCGCTCGACTTCGTGCGTTCGGACGCTGCCGTCCACGGCGCCGGCGATCTGGATCGGGCCGAGAGCCAGCGCCTGGTGCTGCAGGGACTGGTCACCAGGCTGCTGACCAGCACCGCGTTGATCAATCCGGGGGTGGTCAAGGCTGTGCTCGACCAACTCGCCGCCGACATCGTCGTCGACAGCGGCCTGGACGCCCGTCGCATGGCCGAGCTGTTCTTCGCACTGCGCACCCGGTCCGGTGCGCAGCAGGTGGGGGCGATCAAGCTGCCCACCGCCGAACGGGGCGTGCTGCCGTCCGGCGAAACCTACGTGAGGGCGGATCCCGACCGGGCCCCGGCGCTGGGCCGCGCGATCGCGTCCGACACCTTGGAGTCCTGGGAACGCAACCGCTGACCGGTCGTGCGCATCG
>DAOSUG010000535.1:0-1881 GCA_035378545.1 Micropruina sp.
TTGCTGCAGCTCGTCGACCACGTCGGCTGCGGGCACCTCGGTGGCCCGCTGCCGGGTCATCGTCGAACTGACCGCGAGGGTGGCCACCTCTTCGGCGGCGTTCTGCACGGCCACCGAGTAGCACACCTGCCCGAGGTTGGTCTCCTCGTCGTCGATCGCGTACCCGCGCTCGCGCACGGCGTCGAGGTCGCGCAGCAGGTCGGGCAGCGACTGGATGCTTCGCTCGGTGTAGCGCGGGAACAACTTGCCGCGAAAGCGGTCTTCGACCGCACCAGGCGGCAGCGTGGCGAGAATTGCCTTGCCGGTCGCGGTGATCGAGGCAGGGAAGCGGTCACCGATACCTCCGGTGACACGGCGCGGACGTCCGGCCGCCTCGTAGCGGGCCAGATAGATCACGTCGGTGCCTTCGAGCAGTGCGAGCCGGGCGGCCTCACGACTGATGATCGGCAACTGGCGCACCGTGGCGTAGAAGTCCTCCAGGTCGTCGACCGTGGCCAGGTAGCCGGCCGCCAGGCCGAGAAAACGGCGGCCCAGCCGGTACCGCCCGTCGTGCCGGCGGGCCATGCCCTCGCTCTCGAGCACCGTGCACAGCAGCGCGGTGGTCGACTTGGCGATGCCGGTGCGGGTGGCGAGTTCGGCCACCGTCAGGCCCGATTGGCCGGCGTCGGCAAGCAGGTCGACGATGCTCATCGCCCGCGTGAGGGCCGGCACTGCGCTGCGGTCCATCGGAACCCTCCGAACAATATACTGGATTAGTGACAGAGTAATGGACTACGGTGAGCACGCCAACACCCAACGAAGGGACGTACGACGTGAATTCCGAGCGCGTCACCAACCCGCTTGCCCTGCCCGAGGTACCGGTCGAGCAGTTCGACGAAATCTTCGACCAGCTCAAACGGTGGGGACAATATAGCGACCCCTCGCGGGGGGCCTGGGGCACCGTCGGGCCCGATCAGGTACGCGCTGCGGCCGCCCTCGTGCGCTCCGGACGCACCGCGCAACTCGGTCTGCCCTGGAACACCGTGAGCGGCATCGACAACCCGCAGCCGGCGCTGCACATGATGGTCGAGATGGGTGATCGCGAACCGCCCGAACCGACCTGCAACAAGGACTTTCTCGGCGTCGCCTTTCACGGCAAGGCGGTCTCGCACCTGGACGCGCTGAGCCACATCGCCTACCGCGGCCAACTCTTCGACGGCCACTCCTCCACCGAGGTGGTGCATTCCACCGGCACCGACTTCGGCGACGTCGCCGCCCTGCGGCACCTGGTGACCAGTGCGGTGCTGCTCGACTTCGCCGCGATCGACGGGGTGGACTGGGTAGAACCGGGCACGGCCTTCCACGCCGACGACATTCTGCGGGCCGAGCAGGCGCTGGGCGTGACGATCGGGCCGGGTGATGCGGTGCTGATTCGCAGCGGGCACTTCGCACGACGCGCCGCCCTGGGTGCCTGGAACCCCGACGTGGAGGGCAGCGCGGGCCTGCACGTGGACGCCATGCCGCTGCTGGCCGATCGCGGGATCAGCCTGCTCGGCGGCGACGGCGACAGCGATGCCCGCCCGGCCCCCACGCCCGGCATCGGCTCACCGATCCACATTCTCGCGATCACCGCGATGGGGGTGCCGCTGCTCGACAACCTCGACCTGGAGGAGCTGTCGGTGGCCTGTCGCGAGGAAGGCCGGTACACGTTCATGCTCACCGTCGCCCCGCTGAACGTGCCGCGCGGCACCGGCGGACCGGTCAACCCGATCGCGGTCTTCTGATGGGACGGACGTTCCGGGTCGGGGTCTCCCGCGACTTCCTGGACGGCGACCGCAACGTGTGGGGCGACATCGGCCTGCGCCGGCTCGACGACGCCGGGGTGCCGTGGGAGTACCTGCC
>DAOSUG010000536.1:0-1876 GCA_035378545.1 Micropruina sp.
CCGACGGCGTACGGCTCACTTTCGCACGGTGACCGTTACGCCGGCCGAGGACGCAGCCACCCGGGCGTCGCCCTGGTAGGCCGCGACCAGCCGGTGCGAGCCGATAGCGGCGATGGTTCCATAACGGAAGCTCGCCACGCCGGGCTTGGCCGCGCTGAGCGGCACGGTGGCGACGCGCGCACCGTCCAGGTAGAACCGCACCCTGCCGGTCGGTTGCACCCCGGTGACCCGGGGCTTCACAGTGACGGTCAGAACCACCCGAGTACGCGATCGGGTTGCGGAGGTGGTGGATGCCTTGGCGGTCGCCCTGCTGCCCGACTTGACCACGTGGTAGTCGAACCGTGCGGTGCGGGTGAGTCCGCGGTAGGTGTAGCTGAGGGTGGCTCGCCGGCCACCGACCGTCCGGGTGTCGAAACCGGTGATCGTTGCCGCCGAGGTGATCACACGCGTGTAGACGCCGTCGTCGTAGAGGGCGCGAACCACCAGGCCACGTCGGTTCAGGGCCTGCCCCACCTGGTACCGCACCGCGGTCGGCGGCGTCAGGCGCAATGAGGTCAAGGTTGGTTTGGCAGGCGCCTTGGCGACCAGGCGACGGTACGGGGCAAGCAGCGAGAACAGCGATGCGACGTTGTCGGCGGCGATCTTCACCGAACTGGTTCTCAGCGGCACCTGGCCGGCTTGGGGCAGATCGGGATATGCCACGTTCGCAAGCCGGGTGATGCCCCAACTCTTGCCGGAGCGCTCCTGCACCAGTACCTTCGCCGCCTCGAACAGCACCGACGCGCGGCGCAGGTGCGATGAGTCCGAGATCAGGCTGTACGTGGTGTATCGGGGGTTGCGGGCCAGCATCGCCATCGAGTACTCAGCGTTGCCGATGGTGCTGCTGGCTCGCGTCTCGCGCAGCATGCGGGACGCCTTCACGCCCGCCTTGCGCAGCCAGCGGTAGCCGGCCTCGGCCTCGGTGCGGCCGTTGCGCGGCGCGCCGCCTGTGATCAGGATGGTGGAGGTGGGGTACGCCTTGGCCGCCTTCGCGGCCAACGCGAGCCGCCGCTGGAAGGTTGCGCTGACCGCACCTGACTTCTTCAGGCCCGAGCCCAGCACGACGAATACATGACCCTTGGCCGGCAATCCGGTGGGCACCTTGGTATGCATCGCCATCGACGTGTTGATGCGTGCCCACGTGCTCAGAAAGTTGGACCACAACCGCCCTTCGCGACTTGTTCTGGCCGCTAGTGTGCCGATCATCACGTCGCGCTCCTGGGGCTGCGACATGGCCAGGTAGTAGATCGCTCGGGTCTTCAACGAATCATTGGAGAGGCTGTCGACGGCCCGAGCCGGGGCGCTGATGACAAGGGCAGAAAGCAGCGAGAGGGTGGTGCCCAGAACAGCGGCCACGAGCGGTGCTCGAAGGGATCGTAGGCGGCTCATCACGGGGTGACCTTTACGTCGGGAACAGAATCGGCGCGTCGAAGCGCGGCGTCCAGACCCGGGGAAGGTGGGTGTCAACGCCGGTCGCGAACGCTGGGCGCATTCGTGACCTGCAATGGATCTTGGCATCGTGCACGCCGAGAAATCGCCCCACGTTGAGACTTCGGTGGTGCCTTGTCGAGTGTTTGCAGAGCCGGTTGCGGCAACCGGGCCAGTTCTGGCCGCCGGTTACTGCGCGTGAATCAACGCGGTCACCGGCTGCGGCAGCTTCGTCTGTACGGCGACCGCTCAGGGCCGCCGGTTACGACGCGTTCAGCAGTTCGGCCACCGCTGCGGCGGCTTCGTCTGTAGGGCGACCGGTCAGGGGCCGCCGGTTACGACGCGTTCAGCAGTTCGGCCACGGCGCCAGCGGCGCCATCTGGTACCTCGATAAGTTTGGTTCGACTGG
>DAOSUG010000537.1:0-1860 GCA_035378545.1 Micropruina sp.
TTCCATCACGCAGCACCGACCCACTCTCGGTGAGCTCGACGTCGCAGCTCACCGCATGCAGGGCGCCCGCTGGAATCCGACTGTTGAAGAGGTATTTGATCGTGTACACCAGCGCGAGGGGAATGCCGAGGCCGAGCACGAGCGCGGCAATCAGGGTCGACCAGTAGTTCAGCGAGTTGAGCGGCTTGCGCAACTCGGCGGTGAACGCGACCGGCACCTGACGCCGTTGGCCGGGATCGTCCGCGGACGCGATCCCGACCTGCAGCGTCCCGCTGACCAGTCCATTGCCCGGGGCGTCCACCTGGAACGAAACGGGGAGCATGCCGGATTGTCCGGCTGGTACCTGGAGGCACGATTGCTCGTCGGCCTTCGTCGACTGCAACGTTGCGGCTCCGGCCTCCTCTGGCGAGGTGTCGACTACCCGCTCGCCAGACACCAGCCACGCACAGCCCGGGCCGGTGACCGGCAGCTCGGCGTTGGCTTGTCTAGTGCCATCGAGGACGCCGAAGTCGAGGGTGCTGGCCACTGCCGGAAAGTCGGCTGGAGCCAACACCGTGAGGGGGTAATCACGAGACGTCGGAGTCAGCGCCGTGCCCGGCACCTTGCGGCTACCCACGGTGGTCGGGCCCGTTGTGGCCGACAGCGTCAGCCGCAGGATTGCCGCGCCCAGCGGGTAGCTGTCGGGGGCGAACTGAACCGGATCACCGAGATTGGTCTGGTCGCCCTGCCACAATCGGCGCTGTTCTCCGTCCGCGGTCAGCAGGTCCGCGGTCAGCTCGAGCGAACCGAGAATCTGCTTTCTGTTGATCCTTTCCCCCGACTCACTCTCGACGCCGACCCGCAACGACGCGGGGACGCCCTGGCGCACCTGCTTGAGTCCGTCGGAATCGAGCAGCACCGGCCGAATGTCACCCGTCACCTCGACACGCACCCGGCTGAGTCCCTTGCCCGACTGCGCGGTCGGGTCAACGAAAGCGAGCTGCCACTGCCCCGTCCATTTGTTCGCCTTCTTCGCCGTCAACCGGATGCTGACGGTGTTGTTCGAGTACCACCTAAAGCGGCCGATAGCTCCGTCGATGGGGATGGGGGTACTGCCTTCTGTGTGCGGCAGTTGAACGGGCTTGCCGCCCGGCGCGGTCAGGAAGACCTGCACGTTGGCCAACGGTGCTGTCGCAAGGACGTCGACCCGGCTGACCAGGCCGTCCAGCACGAAGCTGTGCGCCCCCTCGGCGCAGACACTTCCCTGACAGACCGGTGCCGTGGTCTCCTGCCCGGATCCGGGCTTCGCGCTATCGAAGGCGAACAGCAGGTCATCGATGGTGCCCGTCATAAAGTCACCCGGTACGGGTTTCGTGATGCGCCCGCAACCATGGCTACCGGTGGTGACACGGCGCATCAGATCGAAGTCGATGGTCTCGTTGGCGGGCTCCAGACCCACGCCGAAGACGATGATGCCCTGCTTGCGGATCTGATCGGCCAATCCTCCCGCCCGGCACAGCGACTTCTCCGCTGCTTGTGCCGCGGCATCGCGTTGATCCTGGGTCCGAAGTGGGTTGCCATCCGCGTAGGGGCGATCGATTCGGTGGTAATCGTCCTCGCTGCGGCCCCGCTGGATGTCCAGGGCCCCATCGGAGAAAAAGACGATCGCCCGACATGCGTTCGGGCGTTCTTTGGCCCGCGCGGCCAAGTCGCGACGAGCCCCATCGAGCCCAAGCCAATAGTCCGTGGCGTTCGTGTCGTTGGCATACGTGCTCACACGTTCGGTCAGTGCGGGCAGTGTGGAGTTGTTCAGCGGACGCCACTCGGTGAGCGTCTGGTATTCGTCGCCGAAACCCGCCAGCCGAACGCCGATCGATACAG
>DAOSUG010000538.1:0-1848 GCA_035378545.1 Micropruina sp.
CCCTTGGCCTGCACGCTCACGTAGTCGACCAGCATGGCGTGACCCGGCTCGGTCGCAGCGGTCGGCGTCTCGCCGGCCAGCGCATTCGGGAAGGCCCCACCCATGGCCACGTTCAGCAGTACGTAGTAGCCCTCGTGGCTGGTCATGCTGGTCCAGGTGTCGGCCGGCACCTGGTCCTGCGACACACCGTGCCACTGCTGGCCGTCCACGTACCAGCGCAGCTGGTTGGGCGTCACCGACCGGTCCCATTCGAAGCGGTAGGTGTGGAACGCCGACTGGCAGGACGCTCCCGGGCACTCCCGGAACGCCGCGATGCCGGTGCTCTCGTTGCACGGTCCACCCGGGTTGACGCCGCAGTGCAGCACCCCCCAGACGCGGTTCATGCCGTTGACGTTCTCCATGATGTCGAGCTCGCCGATGCCCGGCCAGTTCCACCAGTTGCCCCGGTACGGGCTGCCCAACGCCCAGAACGCCGGCCAGTACCCGAGCGCCTTGTCACCGGTGACGTTGGGCATCTGAATGCGCGACTCGATCGCCAGCACGCCCCCCGCGGCCGGCTTGAAGTTGGAGCGCTTGGTCTCGATGCGTGCCGAGGTCCATTTGCCGGACGAATCCAGCAACGGCTTGATGTTCAGGCTTCCGTTGCCGTCCTGGAACAGGTTGGCGGTCGAATCGGTGTAGGTCTGCACCTCCCAGGTACCCCAGGCGGGCGGTCCGCCGGGGTAGGAGGTGCCGGTATCGATCTGCCAGTCCGGGCCCGGCAGGGTGCCGGCGGCACCGTTGAAATCGTCGGACCAGACGGTGGTCCAGCCGTTGGCCACGGGAGCGGCCTGAGCACTGCCTGCGCCGAGAAGTCCGCCGGTTGAGGCCAGCAGCACGGCGGTGGCAACCGCCACCGACCGCTTGTGCTTGGCTTTCGATGAACCTCTGCGGGGGGCGCGCAACAACAGGTGCATTTCGTGTCTCCTTTGACACCGTGGGGGATGATCTGCCAATGAAAGCGCTTTCAAGCGACAAGGTCAATAGCTTGCGACGATCGATCCGAAATGCACAGAAGACGTGACACCCACCGGCAGGTAACAGTCTGCGGTCGAGGTTGAGACCTGCTGACAAGCCACGGAACATGGTCGAGACTGGAACCATGCCCACCGACGTGACCGCTGCCGCCGTCAACCTGCGCCTCGCCCTGATCGGCATCCAGGTGCCCCTGCAGGCAGAAGAGGCCACCAGCGCTCAACTGGTCGCCCCGATCCTGGCCCGCCAGCGCGAACTCAGCCGACGCCTGTCCGACCGGCCGTGCGCCGCCGATCAGCGCATCCAGGCGTTCCTCGACGACTACCTGGCCGAGGTGTACCCCGGTGACCTCGCCCACGAGGGTCCCACTCTGCCCCGGCGCACCCTGGTGCTGGACGAACCCGGCCTGGCCCGCGCCCTGTCGCTTCCGGTCAACGCCGACTCGTTCAGCTCGCCGCTGCTGTCGAGCTACCGGCTCGCGAACGGCGTGCTGCACAACCCCGCCAACGACCGCCGCACCACCGCCGGCGTCTTTCACATCGCCGAGGGCGGGCTGCCCATCCCCGACGACAAGATCGCGGTGCCCAAGTCCGTTTTCGGACGCCTGCTCGCCCTCGCCCTGCAGCCCCCCGAAGGCGACCTGGTGCTGCCCTACCTGTCGCGCACCGATCATCCGGCCGCCTGCTTCGTGTCGCTGCTGCTGCGTCCGCTGGTGTCGCCGGCTGTGCCCGGCTACGCCACGGAGCGTCGCATGGAGACCCGGTTCATCGTGCCGGGCGGCCTGGTCGCCAACCTCGACTTCGTCGAGGGCATCTTCGGCAACGGCGGCGACCC
>DAOSUG010000539.1:0-1844 GCA_035378545.1 Micropruina sp.
ACGATTTCGGCTGGCAGGTTCCGGGCCTTCGTGGCGAACTGGTCACGGCACTCGTCCGCGGGTTGCCGAAGCAATGGCGGGCCCGGCTGGTGCCGGCCCCCGACACCGCGCGCCGCGCCGTCGCGTGGCTGGATGAGCACCGGGTGGCGGGAGAGTCGCTCACCGACGGGCTGGGCCGGGCGATCCAGGCCCTGACCGGGGTGCAGGTACCCGCCGACGCCTGGCAGCTCGACTCGGTGCCCGAGCACCTGCGGGTGCGCTTCGTGGTCACCCGGGACGGCGCCGAGGTGGCCACCGGAAAGGACCTGCCCGCGCTGGCCGAGACGCTCGGATCGAAGGTGCGGGCCGAACTGAACGCCGAGGCGTCCGAGCACACCCATGCGGGGTCGAGGCAGTGGGCCTTCGGCACCGTCGCCGAGCGGGTGGACGGTGCTGTCGTCGGGTATCCGGCCTTGTCGGAGGTGGGCGATCTGGTCGGTGTGACCGTGTACGCGACGACGTCCGAGGCCCGGCGATCGCACCTGCTGGGCCTGCGCCGTCTCATTGCGTCGACCAGCCCCGACCCCACCAACTGGGTCGTCTCGCGGCTGAGCAACCCGGTCAAGTTCGCGCTGGCCGCCTCGCCCTACCCGACGGTGCCGGCACTGCTGGCCGATGCGCGGTTGAAGGCGATCGAGACCCTGACCCTCGCCGCCGGCGACCCGTGGGGCGTGCGTGCTGAGGGGGCGTTCACCGCTTTGCGCGACCGGGTGCGTGCCGAGGCCGCCGACCGGATGCTGGCCGTGGTGAACACCGCCGGCGAGGTGTTGCAGCGACACCAGCAGGTGCAGCTCGCGTTGCCGGCGGCTCCGGCGACGGTTCGAAGCGACGTGACCGAGCAGGTCGCCGGCCTGGTCTACCGCGGCTTCATCGCGGGTACCCCCGATCCGTATTGGCAGCGGCTGCCGCGCTACCTGCACGCGATCGAGCTGAGGCTGGCGGCCGCACGGGCGAACCCCGCGCGCGACCGGGTCAACGCCGAAGTAATCGAGCCGCTGGAGGACGAGTACGCCGCGCTGTGTGCGGGCTATCCGGCGGGGCCGTTGCCGCAGGACGTGGCGAACGTCGGCTGGCTGCTGGAAGAACTGCGGGTCAGCCTGTTCGCCCAATCGCTGGGCACCGCGGCGCCGGTCTCGGCCAAGCGGGTCCGGACGGCGATGGCCACCGTGGCGCCCCCGCGCCGAACCCCCGCCTGACTTTCTGCGGCCTGCGCAACTCCGCGGAGTTGCGCAGGCCGCAGAAAGTTGGGCAGGGGTTCAGGGAATCAGCACCAGGCGCTCCTTCATGGCCCACGCGTCCTGCACCTCGGACAACGGGCGGGTGACGAAGTCGATGCTCAACCGTCCCTCAGCGGCCGCCTGCAGCACGCCGCCGACGGCCCGGAACATGGCTTCGGCGCCCACGCTGCCCAGGCCGCTGCCGCTGATCCGCAGCGGACGGCTGCGCAGCCAGGCTGCGTCCAGTGGCATCCAGGGGCCGACCATGGAGCCGACCTCGATCAGCTCGAGGACGCTGTCCGGTTTCCGTTCCGTCGTCAGCAGGGCCACAAGCAGGTTGCGGGTGCGCTCGCCCCACAGGTAGTCGACGACCAGGTCGACCCCATCTGGGGCTGCCTGCTCCAACTGCGGTGCCAGCGGCTCATCCAGGGCGAGGAGTGCATCCGCGCCGCGGTCCTTCGCCCGCGCGAGTCCCGATCGGGAGCGGCCCGCCGCGACCACCTGTCCGGCGCCCAACGTCTTGGCCACCTGCACCGCCAGCAAGCCCGAGACGCCGGTCGCGCCATGGATCAGCACCGTCGCGCCCGG
>DAOSUG010000540.1:0-1836 GCA_035378545.1 Micropruina sp.
TTCGGGCCCGATGACGGTGGCCGACAGAAGGCCGGACGCGGGCCGTCCGGTGGCCGGGTCGGTGATGTGCCGACCTCGCGCGTCCACTCCGGAGGTGGCGATGGCGCCGGTGCGCAGGGTGAGCGTGCGCAGCACCCTGGTGCGGTCGCGGGGGTCCTCGATGCCGATGGTCCAATCCGGGGTGTCCGTGCGGCTGCTGTGGACGGCGATGTCGCCGCCGGCGTTGATCATGGCGTCGTGTGGGCCGAGGGGGCCCAACTCGTTGAGGAGCCGCGAGAAGGCCTGCTCGACGGCCCAGCCCTTGACCAGGCCGGTGGGATCGAAGCGGGGCCGGCTGTGGGGTCCGGGAAGCCAGGCGCAGAAGGCGCCGCCGGTGCGGTGGGCTGCGAGTTCGCAGAGGGCTGCGACGTGCCTGATTCGGGGGTGGGCGTCAGACAGCTGGTCGCGTCCGTCGCGGATCCGGCTGACCGGACTGTCGGGCTTCCGGGTGCTGAACATCGCGTCGTCGGCGCGCAGCGCGTCGAACGCCCGCTCGACAGCTGCCGCAGCGGTCAGGCCACGAGCGTGGGGGCCCCGTAGATGGATGCTGACCGGCAGGCCCATGATCTGTGCCACGTAGGCCCGTCTGGGCAGGTCGAGCACCGGTGTGGTCACTTGAGGTGCGCCTGGTCGATGGCGGACTGCAGTGACTCGATGTAGCCGTCGCTGGTCACCGTGGCGCCAGAGACGGCATCGATGTTCGTGGACTGGGCATCGACGGCCTCGGCGTTCAACTGCGGGATCGCGTACGCATTGATCTGCTGATCCTTCGGATTCGCCGTCGGGTACTCGATGGCGTCTGCAGCGGTGATCGTGCCGTCCTTGACGGTGATCCGAACCTGGACGGTGCCCCAGCGGGTGTCGACGGCGTCACCGGTGAAGGTTCCGCTGCTCGTCCCGGACGACGGGGACGCCGAGGCCGAGGGAACCGACGGTGTGGTGGCGGTGCCGGCATTGGGTGTGGTGCCGCCCCCGGCCGTCGGTTCGCTTCCGGCGTCCGTTCCGGTTGTGGTGGCGGCTGTGCTGTTGGTGCTGGTGTGATAGCTGAACAGCAGAATCAGGCCGCTGATGGTGCTCATCGCGGCGACGACGATCTTGCGCATGGTGTTCCTTTCGGGCGGCCGGGTTACCAGCTGAACCGTTCGGTGTGGATCCGCGCGGCCGGGACGCCGCAGTCGAGAGCGGCCCGTTCGGCGGCGTCCATCCAGGCCGAGGCGCCGCACAGGTAGACGTCCTGGTCTGCGATGTCGGGTACGAGTTGTTGCAACGCCTGCGCGTCGGTGAGGTGTGCGGCGGCTTCGGGCAGCCAGGTGTCGCGTCCGGGTATCCGCCGTCCGAGGATGTGGAACACCCGGGCGCCCCGGGCCCGGGCGAGCGTGTCGATCTCGGCGCGCAGCACCAGGTCGGCCTGGGTGCGTGCCCGATAGATGAGGGTCACGTCTCCGGGCCCCTGCGGGAGCGCCTCGAACAGGGAACGGATCGGGCTGATTCCGATCCCGGCGGCGATCAGGGTGACCTTCGGCCGGGTTCGCACGCCGGGATGCAACCGCCCGTAGGGGCCCTCGATGAGTACCCGCGTGCCCGGCCGGAGCGCGGCCAGCGCATGGCTGCCGTCGCCCAGGTCCTTCACGGTGATGCGCAGCGTCCCGCCGTCCGGTGCCGCCGAAAGCGAGTACGGGTGGGCCCGCATCCAACCCGGCCCGGTCATGAACCGCCAGTTGAAGAACTGGCCGGCCGATGCTTGCAGCCGCTCCAGGTTCCGGCCACCGATGGTGACCGACACCACGTCCGGGCTCT
>DAOSUG010000541.1:0-1826 GCA_035378545.1 Micropruina sp.
TGGTGATGCTGTTGCGCATCCTTCTCTGCCTGGTGTTCGGCCTGCCGCTGGTGTTCCTGATCGTCAGCAGCTTCAAGCCCGACAGCGCGATCTTCGGCGACCTGGGTTCGATCAACGCCTTCCTACCGATCGGCCAGCTGTCGCTCGACAACTACACCGGCGTCTTCGACCGGGTGCCGTTCGCCACGTTCCTGCTCAACTCGGCGCTGATCTCGGTCGTCACCGTGGTGTTCGGGTTGATCGTCAACTCGATGGCCGCCTTCGCGTTGTCGCGGATGGAGTTCAAGGGGCAGAAGGTGCTGCTCGGCGTGATCCTGGCCACCCTCATCGTCCCCTTCGAGACGATGGCGCTGCCGCTGCTGTGGTGGGTCAACCAGCTGCCCTACTTCGACGGTTCGACCGGATGGCTCGACACCTATGAGGTGCAGATCATCCCGTTCATCGCCAACGCGTTCTCGATCTACCTCTTCTACCAGTACTTCGACTCCATTCCCAAAGAGCTGGACGAGGCGGCCAAGGTCGACGGCGCCGGCTGGTTCCGGATCTACCGCAGCATCGTGATGCCGCTGTCCGGACCGGCGGTGGCGACGGTGGCCATCCTCACCTCCTGCCGGCTTGGAACTCCTACCTGTGGCCGCTGATGGTGACCCAGTCCGAGGCGATCCGTCCGGCGATGGTCGGCATGGACTACTTCAAGCAGATGACCGGCGCGACCGGCACCGCGTGGGGACAGATCATGGCCTACGCGTCGATGATCACCGTGCCCGTGCTGGTGCTGTTCATCGCCTTCCAGCGGGCGTTCATCAACTCCATCGCCAGCTCCGGCGTGAAGGGCTGAGGGGCGATGTTCGATCCGCCCGAAGCGTGGGTGTGGGACTTCTGGGTCGTGGACGACGGCGAGCAGTACCACCTGTTCTTTCTGTATGCCTCGCGGGCCCTCAAGAACCCCGAGGCCCGGCACTACCGTGCCTCGGTGGGCCACGCGATCTCGTCCGACCTGACCTGTTGGACGCGGGTCACCGATGCGCTGGTGCGGTCCGACGTGCCGGCGCCGGACGACCTGGCCACCTGGACCGGCTCGGTGATCCAGGGCCCGGACGGCTTGTGGTACCTGTTCTACACCGGCGCAACCGCTGCCCCGAACGGGGCGAACGTGCAGACCATCTGCTATGCCACCTCCCCGGACCTGTATGAGTGGACGAAGGCGCCCGGGCCGATTCTGCGAGCCGATCCGCGCTGGTACGAGCTGCTCAGCGACGGGCAGTGGCATGACGAGGCGTTCCGCGATCCCTTCGTGTTCGCCGACCCGGCGGGTAACGGCTGGCACCTGTTGATCACGGCGCGGGCCAACCACGGGCCGTCCGACGACCGGGGGGTGGTGGGCCACGCCTGGTCCCCGAACCTGACCGATTGGGAGCTGCGTCCGCCCTTGTCGCGGCCGGGTCAGGGGTACGGGCAGCTGGAGGTGTTCGAGCTCGTCCGGCTCCAGGGTCGTGACTACCTGGTGTTCAACTGCCTGGCCGGCGACCTGTCGGCGGCGCATCGTGCATCAGGCACCACCGGGGGAGTCTGGCTGGCCGCGGCGGAGTCGCCGCTGGGGCCGTATGACCTGGCCGGCGCCCAGCTGGTGACCGGAGACGATCTCTACGTCGGACGGTTCGTGACTGCTCGGTCAGGTGCGCCCGTGTTCCTGGCTTTCCGCAACGCCGGTCCGGGCGGCACCTTCATGGGCGGTATCACCGACCCGCTGCCGGTCAGTGTGGTGAACGGCAGCGTTTCGGTGGGCTGACCTCTCGCGGGTCGAGCGCGTCGAGATCGCCCTCGAC
>DAOSUG010000542.1:0-1797 GCA_035378545.1 Micropruina sp.
TGCGGAACACCAGAATGCGCAACCCCTTGCGGGTGCGCGCCCGGTGCTCGAGCGGACGCCGATACAGCACCACCTGCCCGTGTGCCGGCGGTACCGGACCGATGGCCGCCGCGAGCGGCACCCGGTCGCGACTCCACGGGCCGGCGACCACAGGCACGTCCTCGACGCCGACGTCGATGCCGGTCAGCGCGCGCGGGCAGGCCGCGGACACCCGGCCCAAGGCTGCACTGACGCAGGCGGTGAAGAACTCCGCCCGGTGCGGGCGGCTGCCCAATGGCACCGGGGCGCCGGTCAGGGGGTTGGGCAGGGCGAGGGGACCGCGCAGGCCCCGTCCATGTCGCTCCCTGCGGTGTGCCATGCGCCCAAGGTTAGGCCAAGCCGGTAATGTCACGCCGGTGAAGTTCCGGTCGTGTTCGCGCTCAGGGTGTTCCGCCCGCGCGATCGCCACTCTCACCTACGCCTACGCCGACTCCACCGCCGTGCTCGGCCCGCTGGCGTTGCGCGCCGAACCCGGCTGCTACGACCTGTGTGCCGCCCACAGCGCGAGCCTGTCGGTGCCGCGCGGCTGGGAGGTGATTCGGCTGCCCGACGCCGAAGCCGACGCGGGCCCGTCCACCGACGACCTGCTGGCGTTGGCGCGGGCCGTCCGGGTGGCCGGCCTGGGCGCCGAGGCCGAGGTGCGTCCCGAACCAGCGGTGACCAGGCGCAAGGGTCATCTCGCGGTGATCGCCGACAGCTGAACTTTCCCGTCGGGCGGGTACTACGACACCACCCGGCCCCGGGATTGCCAGCCACCAGACCCGGTGCCTCTGGCCCCGGCGCCCATCGGTTGATCCGGGATAGGCTGCGGACGTGCTGACGCCGTCCATCTTCAAGGCCAACGACATTCGTGGCATCGTCACCGGTGATGATCCCGAGTGGAACGCCGAGGGGGCGCGGGTTCTGGGCGGCGCGTTCGTCCACGTGCTGGGGCTGGCGACCGGCGCGTTCGTGCTCGGCCGCGACATGCGCACCAGCGGCCCCGAACTCGCCGCGGCTTTTATCGAGGGCGCCACCGCCCAGGGTGCCGACGTGATCGACATCGGGCTGGCCAGCACCGATGAGCTGTGGTTCGCCTCCGGCATGCTGGACGTGCCCGGCGTCCAGCTCACCGCCTCGCACAATCCGGCCGCCTACAACGGGCTCAAGTTCTGCCTAGCGAAGGCAGCACCGATCGAGCCGGCGCTGCTGAAAGAGATCGCCCGGGTGGCGATGGGCCCGCCGATCGAGCCCACCGTGCGTCCGGGCGAGTGCCGCGAGGTCGATCTGCTGGCCGACTACGCCGCGCACCTGCATGCGCTGGTGCCACTGGAGGGCCTGCGGCGGCTCACCGTGGTCTACGACTGCGGCAACGGCATGGCGGGTCACACCGCGCCGGCCGTGCTGGCACCGCTCAACCTCGAGCTGATCGGCCTGTTCACCGACCTCGACGGCAGCTTTCCCAACCATCCGCCCAACCCGCTCGAGCCGCAGAACCTGGTGGACGCGCAGGCAGCCGTCCGCGAGCACAAGGCAGACGTCGGACTGGTGTTCGACGGCGACGCCGACCGCTGCTTCATCATCGACGAGCGCGGCGAGGTGGTCAGCCCGTCGCTGATCACCGCCCTGATCGCCCAGCAGGAGCTCGATCGCGAGCCCGGCGCCACGATCGTCATCAACACCATCACCTCGCGCGCGGTCAACCAGGTGGTGAAGCAGGCCGGCGGACGACTCGTGATCAGCAATGTCGGGCACACCTCGGTCAAGGCGCTGATGGCG
>DAOSUG010000543.1:0-1786 GCA_035378545.1 Micropruina sp.
GTGGCCGTTGCTGCAACCCCAAGCCGGCCCGGAGTCGGGCCCGAAGGGCCGCACTCCAAGCCGGCGTCGATGCCGCACGCGTGTGGACGAATCGTCCACGCACCCGCGACGCGGACGCGTGAGTGGGTACTACTCCGATGTCCGCGCTCCACCGAGGCCGCCGCGGACGCCCTGGACGGTGCGTCGGTTGAAACCACAGCCGGCGCACCCCAGTCTTGGTGCGGCCAGCCCGAAGCCCGATCCGGGCCTGTACCGCCTTCGTCAAAGGGTGCGGCGCCGGGGGTGCTGAGCCTGCGCCGCGGCGCCGCCTCGCCGCCTCGCCTGACGCACCGCGTCACCTAGACTGTCGCGGACTCACCAGGGGGACGCTATGAACTTTCGTCACGTGCAGGCGCCGACGGCGGTGGTGATGGTGCGTCCACACCGCTTCAGGGTGAACGGCGAAACCCTCGCCGACAACGCCTTTCAGGCGCCGAGTGACGTGTCGTTGAGCGCCGCCGACCTGGCCGTCGGTGCCCGAGCCGAGTTCGACGGGTGTGTCGAGGCGCTGACCGCTGCCGGCGTCACCGTGCACGTGTTCGACGACCTCGGCCAACTGGACACCCCCGACTCGGTCTTTCCCAACAACTGGTTCAGCACCCATCACGGCGGCCGGATCGCCATCTACCCGATGTTCGCGCCGAACCGCCGTCGCGAACGTCGCGCCGATGTGATCGACCTGCTCAAGAGCACCTATCGGGTCCAAGAGGTGATCGACTATTCCGGGCTCGAGTACGACAACCTGTTCCTGGAGGGCACCGGTGCGATGGTGCTCGACCATCTGGAGCGGGTGGCGTACGTGGCGAACTCGTTTCGCGCCGACCCGGTGATTCTGGAGCGATTCTGCACCGCGTTCGGCTACGAGCCGATGGCGTTTCCGACCGCCGGGCCGGACGGTCGTCCGATCTATCACACCAACGTGCTGATGGGCATCGCCACCGAATACGCACTGGTCTGCCTGGCAGCGATCAGCGACGAGCGGCGGCGTGCCGAGGTGGCGCGGCGGCTGGCCGACAGCGGACGCAGCGTGCTCGACCTTAGCTTTCACCAGGTGGCCGAGTTCGCCGGCAACGCCATCGAGCTGACCGGCAGCGACGGGCGGTTGCTGGCGCTGTCTGCGCGGGCGGCCGCCGTGCTGACCGATGCCCAGCGCGACGTGATCGAGCAGTCGGCGCGGCTGCTGCCCATGGCTGTGCCCACCATCGAACTGGCCGGCGGCTCGGTGCGCTGCATGATCGCGGGGGTGCACCTCACCCCCCGCTGAGCCGATCCCGCCGGCCGATCCTGGCAAGCCTCCTTCGCCGGTCCAGCTTGTCGGCACCCCATCACTGATCCTGGTCACGAGAGATTTCACCGTTCGCAGATATACCGATATTACCGCCAGATTCTCCCAAAAGCGGTTTGCAACGATTCATCCCAAAACTGGCGGTAGATTCGGTATATCAGCTGATGATGATTTCAGCAGGTCGTCGGTTCGCTCTGAGCCAGCACGCTCGTGAGCTCGGTGAGGAGGCCGTCCGGGTCGTCCTGTAGACGTGGCCAGGTGTAGCGAAGAGCCTGAAATCCGGCGGCCAGCGGGCGGTCTCCGCAAGCCTGATCCCCACACTCGTCGCGGCCGCCGCCTGGCCCTACGCCCAGCCCAGCGAAGTTCTCGCCGCCGCCGGCAGGCAAGACGCCACGGTCGCAGCGATGCACCGAGAGTCACCACACTCGTGCAACGAACCCTCACCTCCGCAGGCCTCCTCCC
>DAOSUG010000544.1:0-1765 GCA_035378545.1 Micropruina sp.
CGACCGGTGCCGACAGGGGCTCACAACTGGATCAAGTATGCTACGGCGAGTTGGCGGGGATTTCGTGCTGCGGCGCGCCGAGGCAAATCGATGTGAAAGCGGGAGCGGTAATGGGTTTGTTCGAACGGTCTGTTCGAGGCAGATTATTGACAATTCTGACCGCCATCACACTCTCTGCGGCACTCGCCACCGGGTCGGCCTCGGCCCTGTCTTTCGACACCGACGCCGAGTCCGTGATCGAAGTTCCGACCACCTCCGGGTGTCCCACCCTCACTGATGAGCCGCGGGCCTACGAGGCGTGGTTCAACGTGGACGACATGGAGGTCCGCGGCTACTACGACCCGCTGAACCAGGTGCCGTGGGACTTCCCGAAGAAGATCGCGCAGATTCTGTGTGGCGCCCGCCAGGGTGCCGAGATCAAGATCGGCATGTACTTCATCCGCGCCATCGGCACCATGACGCAGCCGGGTCTGAAGGCCGGCGCTGACCCCGCCGGCTCGTTGGGCAGCCGGCCCGAGAGCGACCCGGAGGTCATCTACGACGCGCTGGAATACCTGGTCAAGAAGCGTGGCGTCAAGGTCGGACTGGTGCTCGATGCCGGTTCGATCACTTCGGCCTCGGCCAAGTCACTGATCAACCGACGCCTTCTCACGATCGCGGGCATCAGCGGCATTCCCAGCACGGCCGGTGGCAAGACCGACGGCATCGAGTGGTGCACGAACGGTTGCTTCAACACCAACTCGCGTTCGACCTATCCCTACGCGATCAACCATGAGAAGTACGTCACGATCAGTGACACCATCTGGGACGGCGCCTCGGGTTCGGCTCGTCCGGCCTCCTCGGCCAAGCCGGCCGTGATCTCGTCCTCGGGCAACTGGGCGCGCAGCCAGATTCGCAACTACATGCAGGAACTGACCGTCGTCTACGGCGATCGAGAACTGTTCAACCAGTTCAGCATGCGCTATGACGGCATGACGTACTGCGCCAACACCAAATGTGCGAAGAACACCGGCTTTCCGTCCGGGTTGAAGAAGAACCTGTATCTCGACCGCAAGATCTGGGTCGACCCCACGATTCACGGCACCGACTCAGGACGTGGCACGTTCGTCACCTTCAGCCCCCAACCCTCAACCGTGGTCGACAGCTACATCGCCGCGTTCGACAACGTCGACTGCACCGTCGACAAGCGCATCCGCATCGCCATGTTCAAGCTGACCGACAGCAAGGCCACCACGATGGCGAAGGCCCTGTCGCGGCTGAAGAGCCGTGGCTGCGACGTGAAGATGCTGCTGACCCAGCAGGGTGGCGCCACGTCGATCTCGAAGGGCGTGATCAAAATGCTCAACAAGGCCAAGATCTCGTACAAGTGCACCGCCGTGGCCATGCACACCAAGTTGATTCTGATCGGTCCGGTCACCGGCAACAACGGACGCGCCCTGCACGGCACCGCCAACATGTCGACAGCCGGCCTGCGCTACAGCGAAGAGCACACCATCACCTTCGACGCCCGCCGGGCAGCACCGCAGTACCAGGAAGATCTGAGGCGTGTCTACGGCACCTACCTCGCCGGCTGGTACGAGTTGTCGCAGGGCTCGAAGGCGTGCAAGTGATGAGGACCCCCACCATGACCAAGTCCCCCGCCAGCACCGCACCAGCCGGGGTCAAGGTACCCAAACTGCTGATCGCCGTCATCGCCGTGGTGGTGCTGCTGGTCGGCGGCTCCATCGCCGGCACCGCGCTGGGCGCAGCCGGCCCGAAGCCGACG
>DAOSUG010000545.1:0-1717 GCA_035378545.1 Micropruina sp.
GCGATCGTCGGCAACATCGGCCACTTCGACAACGAGATCGACATGGCCGGGCTCGAGACCTACCCCGGCATCGAACGCACCGTGATCAAGCCGCAGGTCGACCGGTGGACCTTCCCCGACGGGCATTCGATCCTGGTGCTCTCCGAAGGGCGGCTGCTCAACCTGGGCAACGCCACCGGCCACCCGTCGTTCGTGATGAGCAACTCGTTCACCAACCAGGTGCTGGCTCAGATCGAGCTGTACACCAAGCCCGAGGAGTACCCGATCGCGGTGTACACCCTGCCCAAGGCGCTGGACGAAGAGGTGGCCCGGCTGCACCTGGACGCGCTGGGCGCGAAGCTGACCACGCTGTCGTCCGATCAGGCCGAGTACCTGGGTGTCGCGGTCGACGGCCCCTTCAAGGCGGACTCGTACCGCTACTGACCCCCCGCCGAGCGCCCGCCTAAGTATCTCTGGCCTGCGAAGCTTCGCAGGCCAGAGATACTTAGGCGGGGGTTCGCGGGGACGATTTCCGGCTCGCCGGACTGCTGCGGTAGAGTTCATGGTTGGCGTCAGAGCGCCCGCGGACTCGCAAGAGCATCCCATCGAAATCCAAGCGGAAATCGTGCCTTCGGCAGGGATGCGCCGCGCAACGGGAAACCGAGAGGAGAGCAGCAGCCTTCATGGACGCTGACCTGAAGAAGAAGACCATCGAAGAGTACGCGACCAAGCCGGGTGACACCGGGTCGCCCGACGTGCAGATCGCCCTGCTCACCCGTCGGATCGCTCACCTGACCGAGCACCTCAAGGTGCACAAGGGCGACCACCACAGCCGCCGTGGCCTGTTGCTGCTGGTCGGCCAGCGCCGCCGGCTGCTGAACTACGTCGCCAAGCAGGACGTCGAGCACTACCGCGAACTGATCGCGCGGCTCGGCCTGCGTCGCTGACTTCGACAGGGGAGTGGCCTCGGCCGCTCCCCTGACGACTTTCGGTCGGCCGAGCACCACCATTGCGATGGTCGGGCCGGACCCGACCGCACCCGACAACTGAATACCCAACCACCGTCCACCGCGCATTCGTCACGTGAATCCTCGGTCTCCGGTAGTGGCTTTCGGGTCTTTCACCCCGCGGGCCTCGATCGAAGACCGGGTTCAACAGCCCCAAGGTTGCATAGCCGAACAGTGGCCGTGTCGCCGCAGCGGTGGGCACACCCGAAAGGAGTCCCCGTGGAGGGACCTGATCTGCAGTACACCGAAGCCGTCATCGACAACGGCTCCCACGGCAAGCACGTCGTCCGGTTCGAGTCGGGCCTGCTGGCCCGGCAGGCCAACGGCTCGGCCGCCGTCTACCTGGACGGCGACACCATGCTGCTGTCCGCCACCACCGCGTCCAACAACCCGCGCGACGGCATCGACTTCTTCCCGCTCACCGTCGACGTCGAAGAGCGCATGTACGCCGCCGGCCGTATTCCCGGCTCGTTCTTCCGTCGCGAAGGCCGTCCGGGCGAGGCCGCGATCCTGGCCTGCCGGCTCACCGACCGTCCGCTGCGGCCCTGCTTCGTCAAGGGCCTGCGCAACGAGGTCCAGGTCGTCATCACCGTGATGGCGCTCAACCCCGAGGTGCTCTACGACGTGCTGGCGATCAACGCCGGCTCGGCGTCGACCACGCTCGCCGGCCTCCCGTTCACCGGCCCGGTCGGCGGCGTCCGCGTCGCCCTGATCGGCAACGACTGGGTCGG
>DAOSUG010000546.1:0-1710 GCA_035378545.1 Micropruina sp.
TGCGGTGGCCAGTCCACGTGGCAGCGTCGCGGCCGGCGGGAATCAGTGTCACCCACTCCGTTCACTGCCGGGGGGCGGGTCGATGCGGTGGCCAGTCCACGTGGCAGCGTCGCGGCCGGCGGGAATCAGTGTCACCCAATCCGTTCACTTGCCGGGGTTGGGTCGATGCGGCGGCCAGTCCACGTGACAGCGTTGCAACCGGCGGGAATCAGTGTCGGTGGCGTGTGGTTGAGTTCAACCGTGAGCATGAGTGGTTGGCAGGTCATGAGTTCGCTGACCCGTGATTCGTCGGTGCGCGAGCACGAGCTTGCGCCCGGAACGCGGCGCCGGGTGCTCAGCTATGCCGCCGCCTACCGCAAGCAGATCGTGATCTTTCTTGCGCTCACCATGGTCGACTCGCTGCTGGTGGTCGCCTCGCCGCTGATTCTGCAGCGGCTGATCGACGACGGTGTGGTGCCGGGCGATGCCGGCTTGGTGATTCGGCTGGCGGTGCTCGTGGCGGTGATCGCGATCGCCGACGCAGCGCTCACCCTGGTCGAGCGGTGGTACAGCTCACGCATCGGTGAGGGCCTGATCTACGACCTTCGCACCCAGGTTTTCTCGCATGTGCTGCGCCAGCCGATCGCGTTCTTCACCCGCACCCAGACCGGTGCCCTGGTCACCCGGCTGAACAGCGACGTGATCGGCGCCCAGCAGGCGTTCACCTCGGTGCTGCAGAACCTGGTCGGTAATGCGATCAGCCTGGTGGTGATCGTGGCGGCCATGGCGTCGCTGTCGTGGCAGCTCACCATCGGGGCATTGCTGTTGGTGCCGCTGTTTCTGGTGCCGGCCCGCCTGATCGGCCGCCGGCTGGCTGGTCTGACCCGTGAGCAGATGCAGCAGAACGCCCAGATGGGCGCCCAGATGAGCGAGCGGTTCAACGTTGCCGGCGCCCTGCTGGTGAAGCTGTTCGGTGACCCGCGGCGTGAAGACCAGGAGTACTCCGGGCACGCGGCAGGGGTGCGTGACGTCGGGGTGAAGCTGGCGGTCAACCGGTCGGTGTTCTTCGTCGCGTTGGCCCTGGTGGCATCGCTGGCCACGGCCATGGTCTACGGCTTCGGCGGCGTGATGGCCGTGAACGGCCTGCTCACGGTCGGCACCCTGCTCGCATTGGCCGCCCTGCTGGCCCGGCTGTATGCGCCGCTCACGGCACTGTCGAACGTGCGGGTCGACGTGATGACCGCACTGGTGTCGTTCGAACGGGTCTTCGAGGTGCTCGACCTGAAGCCGTTGGTTGCCGAGCAGCCCAACGCCGTCGACATTCCCGACCAGCCGGTGCGGGTCGAGGTCGACCACGTCACGTTCGGCTACCCGTCCGCGGACGAGATCTCGCTCGCCTCGCTCGAAGGCGCGGCCACCGGCGACCGGCGGGGCAGCGGCGACATTCTGCACGACCTGACCTTCACCGTGCCGGCCGGCTCGATGGTGGCCCTGGTCGGCCCCAGTGGCGCGGGCAAGACCACCATCACCTCGCTGGTGGCCCGGCTGTACGACCCCACCGAAGGCGCGATCCGGGTGAACGGCGTCGACCTGCGCGACGCCACCCTGAGCTCGCTGCACGACCGGGTCGGCGTGGTCACGCAAGAGGCGCACCTGTTTCACGACACCATCCGCATGAACCTGTTGTACGCCAAGCCGTCCGCCACCGACGCTGAACTCGAGGCGGCGCTG
>DAOSUG010000547.1:0-1602 GCA_035378545.1 Micropruina sp.
AGGTAGATGTCGGGAGCCGGCTTCTTGGCCTTGACGATGTCGCCGCCGTAGATGCCGAACAGCCGGTCGCGGGTGGCCTGGCCCAGCACCGCCACCGCGACGGCCTCGACACTGGGTACCGCCGAGGTGGACGCGATCGCCACCCGCCAGCCGTGATCCAGTGCGTCCTCGATCAGTCGTTTCACGCCCGGTCGGCCGGGAATCTGACCCGAGTTGACGATCTGCTGGTAGTCGGCGCTCTTGCGCTTGTGCACCTCGGCGAGCAGCGCGTTCAGATCATCCGAACCGGGCAGGTCCAGCTCGGGGTGCTGCGCCAGGTACGCCTTCATGCGCTCCTTGCCGCCACCCACCTTGAGCAGCTCGGAGTACTCGTCCTCGGACCAGCGGAACGGGTAGCCCGCCTCTTCGAAGACCTGGTTGAACGCGACCAGGTGGCCGTCCTTCTCGGTGTCGGCCAGCACCCCGTCGCAGTCGAGGATCAGCGCGCGCTCGCTCATCGGGCTCCGTCCTTGGCCGCCCCGTCACGACCCGCCGAGTGGAAGATGCCCGCGAACTCGATCAGCAGCGCCTTCGAGGCGGCGATCATCGGGTCGAACAACTTGGTCGGCTCCCACTTGTTGGTCGCCTCGCACTGCTTCAGGTATTCGAGCGCCGACTTCATGTAGGCCTGCTTGAGCGCGGTCGAGATGTTGATCTTGGTCACCCCGGCGTCGATGAACTCGTCGAACTGGGCGTTGCTCAGCCCGGTGCCGCCGTGCAGCACCACCGGAATGTCGCTCAGTGCCCGGATCTGCCGCACGCGCTCGGGCAGCAGCACAGGCTGCGCGGAATACATGCCGTGCGCTGTGCCCAGCTGCGGCGCCATCAGGTCGGTGCCGGTTTCGAGGGCCACCTCGATCAGCTGCTCGACGGTGTAGGAGTGCTTGGCGACGTCAGAGCCGACGCCGTCCTCGACGCCGATGATGTTCTCGATCTCGCTCTCCACGCTCGCCCCGGCGGCGTGCGCCTCTTGGCACACCTCGGCGGTTTCTTTGCGGGCCTGGTCGAGGTCGCGATCGGACGCGTCGAACAGCACCGAGCTCCAGCCCTGCTTGATCGCCAGCGTGATCACCTCGCGATCGGGGCAGTGGTCCAGGTGAAGCGACACCCCGACGGACGCCGCGTCGGCGGCCTCGCGTGCCGCGTAGTGCAGCAGGCCGGCGCCCGCGGACTTCACGGTCTTCACAGAGGTCTGCAGAATCACCGGCGATCCGATCGAGTCGGCGGCCTCGACCACCGCTTTGATGGTCAGCGGATCGACGATGTTGATCGCGGGCACCGCGTAGCCCTGACCCCTGGCCGCAGTGACCAGATCGAGGGTGTTGACGTATGGCATGGGGCTCCTTCGGCTGACTCGACGTTGGGTCGGCGAACTCGTATGTACAACTATAGACAACTTGGACGGGCGTGGCTACCGCGACTTCGTGCCGGCCACCTGGAAGACCACCTTGCGACCTTGGCCGACCAGGTCCAGTCCATCGTTCCAGCGCTCCAGCGGCAATACCTCGCTGATGAACGATTCGGCATCGATGCGTCCGTCGGCCATCAGCCGCAGCGCCGTTC
>DAOSUG010000548.1:0-1593 GCA_035378545.1 Micropruina sp.
GTCTGGCTGATCGAGTTGAAGTCACGCTTGCCGCGTGAGGCGGCGTACCCGATCGCCGCGAAGGCGATGCCGATCAGAATGCCGATCAGCAACGCACCGGGCAGCAGCACCAGCGGGTTGGTCTGCGGCTGCAGGAACCACAGAATGAACGTGACCATCAGACCGGTCGACAGTCCGCTCTGCAGGCCCTGCACCATGACGGTTCCCCAGTTGCGCCGTCCGGTCACCCGCTCGACCGACCTCAGGTCGGTGCCCACGATCGCGCAGCCCCGATCGGGGCCCGTGAGGGCGTCGACCGGTCAGGGTTCGTTCGCATTCAGCAGCGACGCACCCGCGGCCCGACCCCGGTGCGGCGGTGCCGTGCTGTCGCGCAACACCAGCCGGGTGGGCTCGAGCCGCTGCACGGCGTCCTCGGGCCCGGCCTCGCCGGTGAGCAGCCTGATCAGCTGAACGGCTGCGTACCGGCCCTGGGCGACCACGTCCTGTGCGACCGTCGTGAGATCGACGAAGCGGGCCATGTCCATGTCGTCGATGCCGATCACCGACACGTCGCGCGGCACCTGCAGCCCCGCGCGGCGCAGCGCCCAGAGCGCACCGATGGCCAACTCGTCGAACTCGGCGAGCACCGCGGTGGGCAGGTGCGGTCGGCCCAGCAGCTCGGTCATCGCCTGGGCGCCGCCCTCGATGCCGTGCGGCCCCTCGACCACCAGAGCCGGGTCGAACTCGATGCCGGCGCCGTTCAACGCCTGCTCGTAACCCAACCGCCGGGCCACCGACGCGGTGAAATCGAAGCGGGCGTCGTCGACCGCGCCGGCGATCAGCCCGATGCGCTGGTGCCCCTGATTGAGCAGGTGATTCACCGCCAAGGTGCCCGCAGCCACGTCGTCGATGCCCACCGATGGCCACCCGTCGATGTGCGAACCGATGCTCACCAGCGGCAGTCCGAGTGCCCGCAACGCCAGCGTGTGGTGTTCGCCAAGCGGCATCGACAGCGAGAGAACGCCCTGCACCCGGCCGGCGAGCGGCAGCGTTTCGAAGAACTGGTCGCGCACCTCGGCGGTGCCCAGGTGGTAGAGCAGCACGTCGTAGCCGTTGGCGCGCAGGTGCTCAAACGCCGCCGCTGTGGCGGTCGAGAAGTACCAGCGGCTGAAGAACGGCAAGATCACCGCCACCACGGGGGCGCCGGGCTGGGCGGGGTCAGCCTCGAACAGCCGTGGCGTGACGCCGTACGACAGCTCGCGGGCCGCGTCCAACACCCTTTCGCGGGTGGCCGGCGACACCTTGGCGACCCCGCGCAGCGAGCGTGAGGCGGTGGCCACCGACACGCCGGCGGCATTCGCCACGTCCAGCAGCCGGACGCCCCGACCCGCCCCGCGGACGGCGCGCCCGGGCTGGTCGTCACCCTCGGCGCCGGGGTTCTCGATCACGGCATCAGCCTATTCAGGTTCGGGCACGGGCGGCCTCGATCATCACGTTTCAGGGCCTTCATCTTGCCACTTGAATGCAAACAATGACAGATGGACCTACATTTCCACCACCTCGGGCCAACGGTTTACCCGACTGTGGCGTTGTGCCAGACTTGGCGTTGCAATA
>DAOSUG010000549.1:0-1592 GCA_035378545.1 Micropruina sp.
CCGCCAAGCTCGGAAGACGCGCTCCTCGCAGATCTCGCTGAAGCCGGAGGACTGGAAGCAGTACTGTCCGGGCGCAGCCAACTTCCTGGTGGGGACGCCGCTATCGCGACATCAGGGGTGTCGTCGAAGAACGTCGCGGCCGCCGCGACCTGGGTTGTCGTGTGCACGCCGAAGGCCAACAACCCGCACGTGTCCCGGCAGACCGGTCCTCGCTCCCTCCCGGGGGTTATCTTCAAGACGACCGTGACCTGCGTGGGGTCTGGACCGCACCCGGCAGCTGTCACCGTCCGTGTTCGGGGGCTGCTGAACTTCATGCCCGCAGAGAATGAGCGGGATACCGATGGCACGTGGCGCGGGGTTCTGAGGAGCGACTACACACAGTCCATCCTCGTCAACGGCAAGAAGTACACGTTCTATACCCCCATGTCGGAGTACCGCGGAGCAGTGGGGCGCGGGTTCTATCGAGGTACTGGAACCACCCAGATAATCGTTCCGGCTGGACTCACATCGGGGTCGAACACGTCTGGGGTCTTCTGGCTAACCCTCTGACTTTCGCTCGCGCCCCAGCTGCGCACCCTCGGTTGGGGCGCGATCGATCAGCCAGATGAGGCCCTTGCCATCGCGCGCGTCGTCGACACGCAGAGCCACTTGGTAGCCGACCGCTTCGTCGTGCGTCGTAGCCCAGGCCTCCGCGGCTGCCAGTGAGCACTCCGTGTCGTAGGCACCGACGGTGTGGCCCGGCGAATGGATGAAGATGCGCAGGGGGGCCTTGTCTGCCTCCCACCTCGTGTCTCGCTCGTCGACTGGTTTCGGCTCCATAGCCTGAACGTAGCCGCTGTAGAGGCCGCGCGGCCATAGTCGGCCTCGGCCCCCGCACATCTACCAGGTATGGCGGCTCTTCGCCGATCCGGTAGGGATCACCTCGTGAGTCCACCTGCGGCGAGCAGCATCCGTAGCCGGTAGTTCTCGCGGTTGCGGTAACCGCGGGCGAGGCGCCGGTGGAGCTCGATGATGCCGTTCATGGCTTCAGTGCCACCGTTGTTTGCTCGGCCCGTCGTGAAGTAGGCGAGGAACGCGCAGTGCCAGCGGCGCAGGGTCCGTCCGAGGCGGGCGACTTCCGGGATCGGGCAGGTGTGGAACGACGCGAGGACCTTCTCGGCCAAGCGACGGCCCTCGGCCAGATCTCGGACCCGGTAGGCGGCCCGCAGCTGCTGGGCGCACTGCCAGGCGAGGAACACTTCCTCGTGGGCTTCATCGGACTCGATCGCTCGGACCAGGCGGGCCTGCTGCTTGTCGGTGAGGTTCTCGGCGCCGGCGCGCAGGATGGTCTGGATGCCGAACAGCGGGTCGCCCTTGCGACCGCGGTGGCCGGTTGTGTCCTGCTGGACCCGGCGACGCACCTCGTCGACGACCTGCGTGCCGAGCTTGACGACGTGGAACGCGTCCAGGACCGCGGTGGCGTCTTGCAGCTGGTCGTCGATGGCGCACTTGTAGCCGCCGAACAGATCCAACGCCGCGACGTCGATGTTCTTGCGGAAGTCCTCGCCGCGGTCATCGAGGCATGCCTGGCGCTGTCGGGGATGAGCGCGGAG
>DAOSUG010000550.1:0-1536 GCA_035378545.1 Micropruina sp.
CGGCCGCAGCGTCATCGAGAGCTACATCGTGTCGATGACCAGAGGCCCGGACGACCTGCTGGCCGCGGTGCTGCTGGCCCGCCAGGCGCGCCTGGTCGACGTGACCGAGGGCTTCGCCACGATCGGCTTCGTGCCGCTGCTCGAGACCGTTGCCGAGCTGCGCACCGCCGGCGAGATTCTCGAGCGGCTGCTCAGCGACCCCAGCTACCGCCAGATCGTGCGGCTGCGCGGCGACCTGCAAGAGGTGATGCTCGGCTACTCCGACAGCAACAAGGACGCCGGCATCGCCACCAGCCAGTGGGAGATCCACCGGGCCCAACGGGTGCTGCGTGACGTGGCCGCCAAGCACGGCATTCAGTTGCGGCTGTTCCACGGCCGGGGCGGCACGGTCGGACGCGGCGGTGGCCCCACCCACGAGGCGATCCTGGCCCAGCCGTACGGCTCGTTGCGCGGCCAGATCAAGGTCACCGAACAGGGTGAGGTGATCAGCGACAAGTACACGCTGCCGGCCCTGGCCAGGGAGAACCTCGAACTCACCGTGGCAGCCGTGTTGGAGGCCAGCACGCTGCACCTGACCTCGCGGCAGTCCCCCGAACAGCTCGCCGAGTGGGACGCCACCATGCAGGACCTGTCGGACGCCGCCTTCGTCGCCTACCGCGGCCTGGTGGAGGATCCGGACCTGCCGGCCTACTTCTGGCAGTCGACGCCGGTCGATCAGCTGGGCGCGCTCAAGCTGGGCTCACGCCCGTCCAAGCGGCCCGACAGCGGCAGCGGCCTGGAGGGGCTGCGGGCGATTCCGTGGGTGTTCGGCTGGATGCAGTCGCGGCAGGTGGTGCCCGGCTGGTTCGGCGTGGGCACCGGGCTGGAGGCCACCGTCGCGGCCGGCCACGGCGACGAGCTGGCGCAGATGTACGACGAGTGGCACTTCTTTCGCACGTTCATCAGCAACGTCGAGATGATGCTGACCAAGACCCGCCTCGAGGTGGCCCGCCACTACGTGAACAGCCTGGTGGAAGCGCAGTTGCAGCACGTCTTTCACACCATCGAGGCCGAGTACGAGCGCACCGTGCGGGCCGTGCTGGCGATCACCGGCGAGTCGGAGTTGCTCGAGAGCCAGCCTTTGCTCAAGCGCACGCTGAGCGTGCGGGACGCCTACCTCGACCCGCTCAGCTACCTGCAGGTGGCCATGCTGTCGCGGCTGCGCGCGGGTGATCGCGACCCGCAACTCGAGCGGGCGCTGTTGCTGGCCGTCAACGGCGTGGCCGCCGGCCTGCGCAACACCGGGTAGGGGCCTTTCGCGCTTGTCGAGACCCCTGCATCGGACATCCAGGCGAACGACTCCGTCATCCCGGTTGAACGACTCCGTCATCCCGGTTGAACGACTCCGTCATCCCGGCGAACGCCGGGATCTCCCCAAGCACCCCTGCCCCAGACGCGGGGCCCCCTGCAAACCCCTGCATCCGTCATCCCGGCTGAACGACTCCGTCATCCCGGCGAACGCCGGGATCTCCCCAAGCACCCCTGCCCTGACGAGGG
>DAOSUG010000551.1:0-1534 GCA_035378545.1 Micropruina sp.
TCGCGGTTGCGGTATCCGCGTGCGATGCGTCTGTGGAGTTCGATGATTCCGTTGATGGCTTCGGTGCCGCCGTTGTTGGCTCGGTCGGTGGTGAAGTAGCCGAGGAACTGCTCGCGCCAGCGTCGCAGGGTCTTGCCCAGGCGGGCGATCTCGGGGATGGGGCAGGTGTGGAACGTCTCGAGGATCTTCTCGGCCAGCGCTTTGCCCTCGGCGGCGTCCTTGGCCCGGTAGGTCGTTCGCAGCTGTTGGTAGCACCGCCAAGCGACCTGAACCTCGTCGTCGGGGTCACCCTCGCTCAGGCACTCATCGAGGCGTTCGCCCTGGCGCACGGTGAGGTGCTCTTGGCCGCGGTGGAGGATGTTGCGGATCCGGTAGAGCGGGTCCTGAGCGTGCCCGCGCCGGCCCAGGGTGGTCTGTTGGACTCGGCGGCGGACCTCGTCCAGCGCCTTGCCGCCAAGTTTGACGACGTGAAATGCGTCGAGAGCCGGGGTCGCCTCGTCGAGATGGTCGTCGATGGCGTTGGCGTAGCCGCGGAACGGGTCCAAGGTGGCGACCTTCACCCCGGCGCAGAACTCCCCGCCGCGGCCTGCCAGCCAGTCCCCGAACACCTTCCCGGAGCGCCCAGGGACCAGGTCCAGGAGCCGGGCGCGGGTGCGTCCGTCCTGGTCACGGCTCAGATCCACCATCCCGGTGAGCATCGTGGGGCCCTTGTCTCTCGCGCGGTGCGGGGTGTGGTGCCACACGTGCTCATCAACGCCGAGGGTGGTGACGCCGTCGAAGCGGGACTCGTCGCCAGCCAGCTCGGCCAGGCGAGGCTCGACCACCCGCCAGAGCGTGTTCCAGGTGACACCGAGCTGGCGGGACAGGCCTTCGACGGTGGCGTGCTCACGGCGCAGCTGGCCAATCGCCCACCAGATCGCCCGAGTCGTGAGCACCGCCCTCGGGCTCGCCAACGACGACAACTCCTCGGTGAACGTCCCCGCCGGACAGGCATCGTCGGGGCAAGCCCACGTCCGTTGCCGCCATCGGAGCAGCACCGCCGAACCCGCGCACGGGACATCACGCAACAGCCGGGTCCGGCGCCCATGACTGAGCGCCACCACCCCGCACCGCCGGCACCCTTGCCGCTCACGAGGGGTTTCGATCGTCAACGTGACCTCGGCGCCGGATCGGACAACAGCAACCACGTGGACGCCGTCCAAGTCGACGAGAGTGTCAATGCGGGAACAGTACGCATCGGGCGTAGCGCAGCAGGTCACAGTAGGCTTGGTCATCGTTGAGGTCCTCGTGGAGCAGTGGCTTAGTCACTACTGATCCTGAGGGCCTCGACCTACGTCACCAGGGATCCTGCACGCACCGGCGCGTCACGCTCCTCCCACCGCAACTCTGAAGAGCCACTTTACAGTTCCTCAAGGACCGGATCGGCTGACTTGCGTACGGGCCTTGCGCGCGATCGCCGTTGCCACCATTAGCTCTCACGCTTCCGATCGCGGCAATGTTTGTCCGAGACCAACGAACCTCGGCAGCCTTCTTG
>DAOSUG010000552.1:0-1528 GCA_035378545.1 Micropruina sp.
AAACCCACGTCATGCCCGATGCTCTCCGGCTCCTCGTCGGTCTCCCCCTCGCCGTCGTCGACGAGGTTGCCCGCCAGCGGCACCACGTTGAACGCGATGGGCGCGACGTAGGGCGCGGTGTCCGCCGGCCGGAACGCCGACCCGTCGTGGGCCAGGACGCGGGGGTCCGCGATCTGGCCGAGCTGGGAGGCCAGGGCCTCGACGCCCTTGACGCCCGAGCCAGACACGGCCTGGAACGTGGTCACCTGGAGCGCCTCCAGGCCGGCGGCGTCGTGCAGCGGCTTGAGCACCGGCATGGCCGCCATCGTGGTGCAGTTGGGGTTGGCGATGATGCCCTTGGGCGGGTTCTCGGCGTCTTCGGGATTGACCTCGCTGACCACCAGCGGCACCTCGGGGTCTTTGCGCCAGGCGCTGGAGTTGTCGACGACCAGGGCACCGGCGGCGGCCACCTTGGGCGCAAACTCGCGCGACATCGTCGCACCGGCCGACATCAGCGCGATGTCGAGCCCCGCGAAGTCGGCGGTGGCGGTGTCTTCGACGGTGATCTGCTCGCCCTTGAACGGCACCTGCCGGCCGGCCGAGCGGGCCGAGGAGAAGAACCGGATCGAGTCGACCGGAAAGTCGCGCTCGACCAGCAACGAACGCATCACATTGCCCACCGTGCCGGTGGCGCCGAAAACTCCCACACGCATGAGGGTCAGCCTATCGGTGTCGGCCGGACGCACCCGCGTCCGTATCGCCGACGCCCCACGCCCCGGGCCAGAATGACACGGTGAGCATCAGCGTTGACCTGGCGTACCCCTTCGTCGGAGCCTGGCGGGTGCGCAACAGCCCGGCGAACCGGGTGCCGAGCCACGGAACCCGCCTATTCGCCACTGCGTACTCGATCGACTTCGTGCCGGTGGACGACGACGGCGGCGGCACGCCGTTCACCGTGGCCGCGTTGCTGCGGCCACAACCACCCGAGCAGTTCGTCGGCTTCGGACGTCCGGTGCTGGCGCCGCTCGCGGGGCTGGTCGTGGCGACCCACGCGGCCGAGCCCGACCACTCGAGCTATCGCGGCCTGCCCTCACTGGGCTATGCCCTCACCCAGCGCCACCGGGCCGCCTCGGGGTGGGCGGCGCTGGCCGGCAACCACGTGCTGGTCGAGCACGCCGGCGTCATTGTCGCGCTGTGCCACCTGCAGCAGGGCAGCGTGCTCGTCGAGGCGGGCCAACGCGTCGGGGTGGGCGATCCGCTCGGCCGCTGCGGCAACTCGGGCAACAGCACCGAGCCGCACGTGCATCTGCAGGCCCTCGACCACCCTGATCCGGCTCGCGCCCAAGCGGTGCCGATCAGCTTCGCCGGATCGCTGCCGCGCAACGGAGCCCTGGTCGAGGTGGGACGTGCGCCCGGCCCGCGTCAGAACCAGTCGACGTAGGGCGCCAGCAGCGAATAGCCGACGAAGGCGACCAGGTCGAGCACGATGTGCGCCACCACCAGCGGCCCGACCCGCTTGAACCGCAGGTACAGCAACCCGAAGACCAGG